>NZ_JAOTGB010000019.1:0-47762 GCF_044427425.1 Streptococcus sp. 2018WUSS126
GGAGTAGAACAATTTCTAGTTTCTCAGAGACAGACTTTGGACTTCTTTTGGACATAATAAAACTCCCTTTATAGTTTCTAGTGAAAATTTTTGTTTTTTCACTGTCCACTATAAGGGGAGTATATCATTATGAGGGAAAGATATTAGATGACATAGCTGAAAACAATCTATATCTCAGGCATCTAGGTAAGAGTTATAGGGATAGTCGGATAATTGATGCTGCTAGTTTTGTATTAAGAACCGCTGCATTTGAATGGGAGTTTAGTAGACTATTTTCAGAAGATGAATGGAAAAGCGAGCAACGAAAAAAACTGGAAGAAGAAGCTAGTAAAGAATTAGAGCGTTTGATTGAAAACTCAACAGGTAAGCTGAAAAAAATTTACAAAGATTTGAAAAAATCAGTTGTATCATATTTATCTCTTTCTCAAAAGATTGGTCAAATATTTGAAGAATACGGTGCATCTTTATTGGATTTATTTGGACAATCCATATATAAATTAAACAATATTTCTTATAATCACTCTGAAATTGCAGAGCGAATAGGCAAACAAAGAAATAATTTTGCTCACGGAAATTTAGACAAGGAATTTATAAATGAGTCTTTGCTAGATGTGGTGTTCCTTGAACAAATTGTTTTAGCTATGCAACTTCAATATTTTGGAATAGATGAAGTAGAAATTAAAAAAATCATAAATGAAGTATTTCGTCATAATTTAATCGTATAGAGTTGTTAAAAAAGTATATTCCGAAAGTCTAAAAATACTAATTTTGTAGACTTGGGTCCACAATCTCCGAAACCAACTACAATGGCAATGCCAACTACACCTTCCGTAAATTATCTGGAGTGGATAGTAACTTGAGTTTTGCTTATACGACGAAATAAAAAGGATATGCTAACAAAATGTATAAATGTTAGCATATCCTTTTATTTTGGGTCACTATTAATCAAAATTTATAGAAATGAGAACTGTTATGAGACGAATCATCTCATCAAGAACATCTGCAAGGGAAATCCCCTTTGTATAGCTATATTTTTTCGAGTAATTTTGCCATTGTTTATTCTGAATAGGCTCAGATTTGAACCTCTCGAGTAGTTCAATAATCTTTTCAAAATCGAGCTCTGTTTCGCGATATGAAAATGTTCTCTGACAGGCATTTTTCAACTGAATGAAGTCAATGTCTTCTTTCTTCAGTTTTGAAAGAATATAAACATCGTAAAAATCTTTGCTTCTGCTGTTCAAGAAGTTACGTGAATAGATGGTTTGAAGTTTCTCAGCTAGGATTGTTTCAATTGTATAAGCAATGATTGGAAAATTATCTTCATCAAAAATAGCTTTATAGCCGTATGTAATCGGCTGAGGAGTTACAACATCGCCTGTCGCAATATCCAAATGGATAACTTGTTTAATATTCTCAAGTTGGCACAAAATGGTTGCTCGATAGCCACCATAGTCATCACTTTCTTTAATAGCTGTGATGGATTGAATCACAAAAGAAATCCCTTCTTCTGAATCTGCTAAAATTTCCTTGAGTTGCTGCTTCACAGTATCTTCTGAGAGTGTTATTTGATGGAACAAAAAATCAATATCAACCGTGCTACGAGATTCAACTCCAATAACATTTGACAGTAGGAATCCTCCTTTGAAGATATAGTGATTTGAATAGGTACTCTGACTTAATTTTTTCAAAATCACTTCTAGAAAGTAATAGGTCATCACGGAATTAAAGGTTAATCCAGTATTCTTTGATATTTTATGACAGAGTGCTGTTAGCTTAGCTTTATTCATACTAGGACCTCCAGAGTTTGTTTGACCTTGTCCAAGGTGTTCATTTTTGTCGCATATTCATAGAGTTTTGTAAGATTTTTTTTAGGATAGTTTCCATAATGTTGAAGTGTTTTGACAAAAAGCTCAGTATCTATTTTTTCTCGATGAATCACAAAATCACAGATAATACGTTCGAAATCATAGACTCTTACCTCGTTTCCCATAGGGGTATTTACAAGAGTAATTCCTAGTTCGCTATATTCCTTAGAAACGGAATGAATGTTCAGATTAGCTGGAGGACTATTAAAACGGTAGCCTCTAGAAATGGTTACGTCAAAATATTGAGGAATTTCATCTGTAAATTGTTGCAGGTAAAGCGCTGAGATATAAGAGAAAACAGCCTTGGGATATCGGTACTGAAAGAAGAAGTATTCGTCGTAGTCTCCATTCTGGGTTAGGAAAATTCCTTTTTCGACGCGGTATAGAATTCCTTCTTTTTCTAGTCTTGTCAAATATATTGTTGGAATATTTAGAGCTTTACAATCTTTATAGGTGATAATGCCATTGTGGTTTTCTATAAATTCAAGTAGAATCTCTTTCTTTGACATACTTACTCCTTTCTATGTTGCTTTTACACTACGATTTTACAACATTTGTAGTGTAAAAGCAACATTTTCTTTTACCTTCACTGATTGTGATACCAAAATCAAGCCTTCTTTTTTATGATGGTATTGAACTTGGGCTACGAGCTGTACAAAAAAGAGAGTTTCTCCTAGAACGGAAAGTTCTTCGTCAAAACTCCTATTTTTGTCGTGCTCGCTTAACGCCCTCGTATCTAATAAAGAGTGACAGTTTGTTGCTATAGAAAAAAGAAAAGAAGGACTATTTATGACCAAAACATGTAATCATCACTTTCTTGTCAATCAGGAAAAAGGCGAGAAACACGTCTTTCGCAAGAGTAAAAAATATCGAACGTTATGTTCGGTTGCCCTTGGAACAATGGTGACGACTGTTGTTGCTTTGGGAGGGACGGTTGCACATGCTGATGAAGTTACAACATCAGTTGACACCACCATTCAACGAACGGAAAATCCAGCCACGAATTTACCAGAAGCACAGCCAACCCCTGTTTCTGAACAAACTGAAAGTATAGCGTCAACTGGTCAATCTCTTGGAGCGATTGCTGTCACCGTACCACATGATACGGTAACACAAGCGGTTGAAGAGGCAAAGGCTGAAGGTGTTTCTACGATTGAAGATAGACCAATGGACTTAGGAAATACAACTTCTGCGACTGAAACCAACCAACAAATTTCAAAAGCTGAAGCAGATGCCCAAAACCAAGTTGAGGCTATCAATGAAGTTACTGAAACCTACAAAGCTGATAAAGCGACATACGAATCAAATAAAGCTCGCATTGAACAAGAAAATAAGGAGCTGACACAGGCCTACGAAGGGGCCAACCAAACTGGTAAAGAGACAAATGCTTTGGTTGATACCAAAGTCAATGACCTAAAATCCCAGTATGCAGATGCTGATGTGACAGTAAAAGAACAAGTAGTTTCATCAGGAAATGGGACATCTGAACTTGACTATACAAACTATGGCAAGGCTGTTGAAACCATTCAATCTACTAACGAACAAGCTGTAGTGGATTATCTAACAAAGAAAACTAAGGCAGATGAAATTGTTGCGAAAAATTAGGCCATTCAAAAAGAAAATGAAGCTGGACTTGCTAAGACAAAGGCAGATAACGAAGCCATTGAAAGGCGTAATCAGGCAGGTCAAGCTGCTGTAGATGCTGAAAACCGTGCAGGTCAAGCTGCGGTGGTTCAGGCTAATCAGGAGAAACAACAATTAGTTTCAGATCGAGCAGCTGAGATTGAAGCTATTACTAAACGCAATCAAGAAAAAGAAGCCACAACCAGAAAAGAAAATGAAGCAATTGATGCCTACAATGCCAAAGAAATGGAACGCTATCAACGTGACTTGGCCGAGATTTCGAAAGGTGAAGAAGGTTATATTTCTGAAGCCCTTGCTCAAACCCTCAATCTCAATAATGGTGAACCCCAAGCACAACATGGGGCCATTACCCGAAATCCTGATCAGATTATTTCAACTGGTGATGCCATGCTGGGTGGCTACTCAAGAATTTTGGAATCAACAGGATTCTTTGTCTATGATAGCTTCAAAACAGGTGAGACCCTTAGTTTTAACTATCAAAATCTTCAAAATGCACAATTTGATGGCAAAAAGATTAGCCGTGTGTCTTACGATATTACCAACCTTGTATCACCAGCTGGAACCGATGCCGTGAAATTGGTTGTGCCAAATGATCCAACTGAAGGTTTTATCGCCTACCGAAATGACGGAAACGGTGATTGGCGAACAGACAAGATGGAGTTTTGTGTAGTTGCTAAGTATTTTTTGGAAGACGGTTCACAAGTTACCTTCTCCAAAGAAAAACCAGGTGTCTTCACGCACTCTTCCCTCAATCATAATGACATTGGTCTAGAGTATGTCAAAGATTCCTCTGGAAAATTCGTGCCAATCAATGGTTCAACCGTCCAAGTGACTAATGAAGGTCTAGCCCGTTCTTTGGGGTCCAACCGTGCAAGCGATTTGAATTTACCTGAAGAATGGGATACCACATCAAGTCGTTATGCTTATAAAGGAGCTATTGTCTCAACGGTCACATCGGGCAATACCTATACAGTCACCTTTGGTCAGGGCGATATGCCACAGAATGTTGGATTGTCTTACTGGTTTGCCTTAAACACCCTACCAGTGGCACGTACAGTGCCCCCATACAGTCCCAAACCTCATGTAACGGTGGAACTTGAGCCTGTTCCTGAACCTATTACGGTAACACCAGATGTCTTTACTCCTAAAACATTTACACCTGAAAAGCCTGTGACCTTCACGCCAAAGCCTTTGGAAGAAGTGGTGCAGCCTAGTCTAACTTTGACCAAGGTAACCTTACCTGTTAAACCTATTCCAAAAGAACTTCCAACGCCACCACAAGTTCCGACTGTCCATTATCATGCGTACCGTTTGACGACAACTCCAGAGATTATGAAAGAAGTGGTCAATAGTGACCAAGCTAATCTTCATGAGAAAACTGTCGCTAAAGATTCAACGGTGATTTATCCCTTAACAGTTGATGCCTTATCGTCCAATCATGCCCAAACGACTAGTCTCATTTTTGAGGACTACTTACCTGCTGGTTACCTATTTGATAAGGAAACAACACAAAAAGAAAATGGAAACTATGTCCTTAGCTTTGATGAGACTAAGAATTTTGTGACCTTAACCGCAAAGGAAAACTTGTTGCAGGAGGTAAATAAAGATTTAACCAAGGTTTATCAACTGACCGCTCCAAAACTCTATGGTTCTGTTCAAAATGAGGGGAGACAACCACACTCATTACACCAGATAAAAACAATGAAAATGCGGATGGTGTCCTCATTAATGACACGGTCGTAGCCCTTGGCACAACCAACCACTACCGATTGACTTGGGATTTGGACCAGTATAAGGGAGATCGTTCTGCTAAAGAGACAATTGCACGAGGCTTCTTCTTTGTGGACGATTACCCAGAGGAAGTGCTTGATGTGGTGGAAAATGGCACGGCTATAACAACGCTTGATGGTCAGGAAGTATCAGGTATTACGGTTAAAACCTATGCTTCGTTAAATGAAGCCCCTAAAGACCTTCAAGATAAATTAGCTCGTGCTAAGATTACACCGACAGGTGCCTTTCAAGTCTTTATGCCCGATGACAACCAAGACTTTTATGACCAGTATGTCAAAACAGGTACATCTTTAGCTTTACTGACCAAAATGACGGTTAAAGATAGTCTCTATGGTCAGACAAAGACATATACAAACAAGGCCTACCAAGTGGATTTCGGTAATGGTTATGAAACCAAGGAAGTGACCAACACCCTTGTTTCTCCAGAACCTAAGAAACAAAACCTCAATAAAGACAAAGTGGACATCAATGGGAAGCCTATGCTAGTGGGAACTCAAAATTACTATACTCTCTCATGGGACTTGGACCAATACCGAGGGATTAAAGCAGACAAGTCTCAGATTGTACAAGGATTTTATTTTGTGGATGATTATCCAGAAGAAGCTTTATTGCCGGATGAAGCAGCTATTCAGTTTATCACAACTGATGGCAAAACAGTTTCAGGTATTATGGTGAAGTCCTATGCTCAATTATCAGAAGCTCCTAACTCCTTACAAGCAGCCCTTTCTAAACAAAAAATTCAGCCTAAAGGAGCTTTCCAAGTTTTCATGCCAGAAGACCCACAAGCCTTTTATGAATCGTATGTGACTAAGGGGGAGAATATTACCATCGTCACTCCGATGACTGTTTTGGAAACCATCTATCAAATTGATTTTGGCTTGGCTTATGTCACGGAAACGGTGGTCAATAATGTTCCCAAACTAGACCCACAAAAGGATGTGGTGATTGATTTGTCTCATAAAAATAACAGCCTTGATGGGAAAGAAGTGGCCTTGAATCAAATCTTTAACTATCGCTTGGTTGGAGCGATGATTCCAAGCAATCGTGCGACAGAGTTATTTGAATATGGTTTTGAAGATAACTATGTTGAAAAGCATGATGAGTATAATGGTGTTTATCGCAGCTATCTGATGACGGATGTTACCCTCAAAGACGGTTCTGTCTTAAAAGAAGGAACGGAAGTCACGAAACATACTTTGCAACAGGTGGATACAGAAAATGGCCTAGTGTCAATTTCATTTGATAAATCCTTCTTAGAGACTATCTCTAATGATTCAGCTTTTCAGGCAGATGTTTACCTGCAGATGAAACGGATTGCGACTGGTCAGGTGGAGAATACTTACCTACATACAGTGAATGGCTATGTCATCAGCTCAAATACAGTTGTAACACATACACCTGAACCTGAAGAACCAAGTTCAAATCAACCCACACCACCTCAACCACCGATTGAGGTACATGAACCACCTGTTCCAGCAAGCGTTTTGCCAAATACAGGGGAACAGGAATCCCTTTTGGGCTTGATTGGAGCTGGTATTCTACTTGGTACGGCTTATGGACTGAAGAAAAAGGAGGAGAAGTAGATGAATCCAAAAACCATTTATGAAAAGGATTCGGACCATGATGGTTTGACAGATGCTCAGGAACTGGCTTTAGGAACTAATCCATATGCGATTGACACAGATGGTGATGGTCAAGCTGATTTAGAGGAGCTACAATCTGGACATTCACCACAAGTTCCACAAAAGGAGTTGTACGATGACTTGGAACTTTGACACCATGAAAGAGGCTTTATCTGAAATGGAGAAGACCGATTACCAAGAGTTTATCAAAGCCTTTCTCTCTTTGGAATTAAGTATTTCTGATAGAACAATCCTCAATCAGGTTTATCAAGATTATATGGATGAGGATGACCTATCCTTGATTAGTGATGAGCTACGAGTTAAAGTTGATAGTTATCAGGATGAAGTGCAGGCAGATATGACTGACATTCTGGAAAAGTTGTACCGAACAGGTGAAGGCTCTAGTTTTATTATGGATTTAATATCCTCAAATAGTCTCTCAGACACCTTGGAACAGTATGAGGTTTTGGATAGTGACGATTATTCACCACTTAGCCTTGACACCTTACAGGACATGATTCAACAGGACTTGGCTATTTCCAGTCAGGATTATTTTGGAGATCTGGTTCACCTTGCCTTACAGAAAGATTTATTAGACCAGAAAAGTCATTTCTTACAACACTATGTGGCAACTGTAATGGAAAGTATTCCACAAGAAAGTGACCAACGAGCCTTGGTCCTAGATTAACACAAAGGGCTGAGAAACACTCTCAGCCCTTTTAAAGTTTGGAGGGAAAAATGAATCAAGAAGTCTTACTACAAATGATGAGAGCCATCATTCCTCGTGATAGAGCCCTGCTTGAAGCGTTTTTATATTACCAAGCAGAGCATTTTGATGAGGAGTGGGAAAGTCTTATTCGTCAGTTTTTAACCAATAGGAAAGAAATTAAGAAATCTGTTCAGGTACTTCACTTTGAGACAGATGTTTCAGCTTTTGTCCAGGCTAGTCCTTATGATACTGCTCATGATCTATTGACCTATACACAAGTTTTCGGCCAAAGTGGTCTTCAAAAACTAGATAAACTATCGCCGTCTGAAAAAAACTTGGTGATAGAAGTGGCCTTATTCAATCTGGCCACTCGTTTTCAATTATTGGATTCCAATGGACACTACCAAACAATATCGCCGGATTCACTCTTACAAAAGAGTAGGGGAGCTAATTTGGTCAATGTTTACCGTGTGGCTAATAATTTAGCAGATCGGATTAGTCGAGATATTGAGCAGTTTCTCTTGACCTACGAACCTGAGCTTGAAACAAGAGCTTATGAAACTGTTCTAGAAAATGAAGAAACTGGTAATGAGCACGAAGCAAGTAGTAATCAAGCAATATCTTTTCGAGAAGAGGGCTCTCTGGTTATTGCTAGTTTGGATGTAGATTTGTCTCAACTAGATGTTCAAACAGGAAAAACCAGTCATCTGCCAGCTTATGAAGAGTTGTCATTACGACGTAAATTTGAGATACTAACCTATTTTGACCATATTCGAAATGAACGTTCAAAAGTTGCAAGTTTTAGACGAGGTGATTTTGATACTGAGATGGAAATGACACCAGTCTTTGAGGGAGAAGAGTTACTAACCTATCTAGAGGCTAATGGCAGTCCCTATGAGCTGAAACGAACGCTGACTACAGTCGAAGAAAAGGAATTAGAAAAAATTGGACAAGCCATTAGGACAGAAAATCAAGAAAAATTGACTCAGGTAGGGATTGATTTATCGCAGTTTGACCCTGACCAAATCGGTATTTTATTGGATGCGGCAGGTCGTTTTCATTTGAAAAATTCGGACCTTGCTTTATTAGGTGGTTATCTAAAAGCTACGGTAACTCAACTAGCCCTTGCGACCGAACTACTCCAAATGGGATTGAGTCATGATAAAGTAGAATTTTTCTTTGGCAGTCAACTTTCTTTAGAAGAGTTGCGACAGGTTGCTTATGCCTTTTTACATGAAGAATTAAGCAGAGAAGATGCAGAAACATTTGAAAAAGCTAAAAGTAGTCAATCGGACTTGAACCTACGTGATTGGAAGAGTAAGCTAGAGAAAGCTGAGACGAAAGTAGTGGTTGATGAAGAATTTGCGGGAAATCCACTTGTTCAGACGGTCTTGGACACTTATCCTCTGGGGTCATTGGTTTCCTATAAGGGACAGGACTTTGAGGCCGTATCGGTCAGCGATGCTCGATTGAACGGTTTGATTCGGATTGAGTTAGTCAATGACTTTTCGGATATCATTGAACAAAATCCAGTTCTTTATGTGAGAACTTGGGAAGAAGTCAGTCAGGCACTTCATCAGCCAAAGGTAGAACCACAAATAGAGTTAGAAGGGGCGGACCAAGAACTAAATCTTTTTTCATTTTTGGAAGAGGAGCCAGGTCAGAGTATTGGATTATTGGATCCAGATGGTTCAGAAAAAGGTCATAACGATACTGATCTTGAAGATACAGATAATCAAATTCCTGAAGAGGAGGTAGTCGAAATAATTCCAGATAGTCCAGTAACAGACTTCCATTTTCCAGAAGATTTGACGGACTTCTATCCTAAGACTGCTAGAGATAAGGTTGAGACAAACATTGCGGCTATTCGGTTGGTAAAAAATCTAGAAGTAGAGCACCGTATTGCTTCACCAAGTGAACAAGAACTCCTTGCCAAGTATGTAGGCTGGGGTGGACTTGCCAATGATTTCTTTGATGACTATAATCCAAAATTTGCCCAAGAAACCTTTATGGGGAAAGCCTATGAACTGTCAGACCAAGAAGTAGCAACAGTCCTTGAAGTCAGTCCCATTGACGGGGTTATCACTTACCAATCTAAGTTTGCCTACACCTATTCCAACGCAACGGATAGGAGTTTAGGTGTCCCTGCTTCACGCTATGATAGTGGTCGAAAAATCTTTGAAAATCTCCTGAATTCCAATCAACCAACAATCACAAAACAAGTTGTCGAAGGAGATAAGAAAAAGAATGTGACGGATGTAGAGAAAACAACGGTCCTACGTGTCAAGGAAACACACCTGCAAGAACTCTTTCAAGGTTTTGTAGCAAAATATCCAGAAGTCCAACAGATGATTGAAGATACCTATAATAGGCTTTACAATCGTACAGTATCAAAGTCTTATGACGGTAGCCATTTAACCATTGATGGACTTGCCCAGAATATTTCCTTACGTCCTCACCAAAAGAATGCCATTCAACGGATTGTGGAGGAGAAACGTGCTCTACTAGCTCATGAAGTCGGGTCTGGAAAAACCTTGACCATGCTTGGAGCTGGTTTCAAATTGAAAGAACTCGGAATGGTACATAAACCACTTTATGTGGTGCCGTCTAGTCTGACTGCCCAGTTTGGTCAAGAAATCATGAAATTTTTCCCTACCAAGAAAGTCTATGTGACTACTAAGAAAGACTTTGCTAAAGCCAAACGCAAGTAGTTTGTGTCTAGGATTATTACAGGGGATTATGATGCCATTGTCATTGGGGATTCACAATTTGAAAAAATTCCAATGAGTCGTGAGAAACAGGTCACTTATATCAATGACAAACTCGAACAACTCAGAGAAATCAAGCTAGGAAGTGATTCTGATTATACGGTCAAAGAAGCAGAGCGTTCAATCAAGGGACTAGAGCACCAGTTGGAAGAACTCCAAAAATTGGAGCGAGATACTTTTATTGAATTTGAAAACCTTGGCATTGATTTTCTCTTTGTGGATGAGGCTCATCATTTCAAGAATATCCGTCCAATCACTGGACTTGGGAATGTCGCGGGAATCACCAATACCACTTCAAAAAAGAACGTAGACATGGAGATGAAGGTGAGACAGGTTCAGGCAGAGCATGGCGATAGAAATGTCGTTTTTGCGACAGGAACACCAGTTTCTAACTCCATCAGTGAACTTTTCACCATGATGAATTACATTCAGCCCGATGTTTTGGAACGATATCAGGTATCCAATTTTGACTCATGGGTTGGGGCTTTTGGGAATATCGAAAACTCTATGGAACTAGCCCCGACAGGTGATAAATACCAACCTAAGAAACGGTTCAAGAAATTTGTCAATTTGCCTGAACTCATGCGAATCTACAAGGAAACTGCCGATATTCAGACATCAGACATGCTTGATTTACCTGTTCCTGAAGCTAAGATTATTGCGGTGGAAAGCGAGTTAACGCAAGCTCAGAAATACTATTTAGAAGAACTGGTAGAGCGTTCAGACGCTATCAAGTCAGGTAGTGTTGACCCAAGTAGAGATAATATGTTAAAGATAACCGGGGAAGCTAGAAAACTAGCTATTGATATGCGGTTGATTGACCCTGTTTATACCTTATCAGATAATCAGAAAATCCTTCAAGTGGTTGATAATGTCGAGCGAATCTACCTTGAAGGAGCAGGAGAAAAGGCTACTCAGATGATTTTCTCTGATATTGGAACACCTAAAAGTAAGGAAGAAGGTTTTGATGTTTATAATGAACTTAAGGACTTGCTGGTTGATCGAGGTATTCCAAAAGAAGAAATTGCCTTTGTGCATGATGCCAATACTGATGAAAAGAAAAACTCATTGTCTAGAAAGGTCAACAGCGGAGAAGTACGGATTCTTATGGCTTCTACAGAAAAAGGTGGAATGGGTCTAAACGTGCAATCACGCATGAAAGCTGTCCACCACTTAGATGTTCCCTGGAGGCCTTCTGATATTGTACAGCGAAATGGACGACTGATTCGACAAGGGAATATGCACCAAGAGGTGGATATTTATCACTACATTACCAAAGGGAGTTTTGATAATTACCTCTGGCAGACACAGGAGAATAAGCTCAAATATATCACTCAGATTATGACCTCAAAAGACCCTGTGCGGTCGGCAGAAGACATTGATGAACAAACCATGACCGCTTCTGACTTCAAAGCTCTAGCGACAGGTAACCCCTATCTCAAACTGAAAATGGAATTGGAAAATGAACTGACGGTGTTAGAAAATCAAAAACGAGCTTTTAATCGCTCAAAAGATGAATACCGCCACACAATTTCCTATTGCGAGAAGCACCTCCCTATTATGGAAAAACGGTTGAGTCAATATGATAAAGATATTGCCCAATCTTTGGCAACGAAGTCGCAAGATTTTGTCATGAGATTTGATAATCAGAAAATGGATAATCGTGCAGAAGCAGGGGACTATCTGCGAAAACTCATTACCTATAACCGCTCAGAGACCAAGGAAGTCAGAACACTTGCAAGCTTTAGAGGATTTGACTTAAAAATGACTACACGAGGTCCTAGTGAGCCCTTACCAGAGACCGTCTCTTTAACGATTGTAGGTGATAACCAATATACAGTCGCTCTTGATTTGAAATCAGACGTGGGAACCATTCAACGGATTAGTAATGCCATTGACCATATAATAGATGACCAAGAAAAGACAGAAGGGCTGGTAAAGGATTTAAAAGATAAGCTTCAAGTAGCCAAAGTAGAAGTTGAAAAAGTCTTTCCCAAGGAAGAAGATTATCAGCTTGTAAAGGCTAAGTATGATGTTTTGGCTCCCTTGGTTGAAAAAGAAGCAGAAATTGAGGAAATAGATGCGGCTTTGGCCAAGTTTAGTGAAGATACAACACCCCAAATGAAGCAACAAATAGCACTCGAGATATAAGAAAAAAGGCTGACAAATATTTTTGAACGCGGTAAAATGAAAGCAAGAAATCACAAAAGGAGAATAGATCATGGCCCAAACACTAGAAGAAATGCGTTATCAACTAGAAGAATGGTTGGCACAAGGCTTTACGAGTTCAGAAGATAGGGCAAACTATCAAGCTTTAAAGGAACAGTATGAAGATGAAACGCTTGATTATAGCTTCTCAAAGCGTGAAATCACTGGACAGCTGGAACTCATCATCACGAGTCGTGAGAATGATTTTCCAAGCTTAGATGAGGTGACGAAGGCGGAATACTTTGACTTGGTTGCCCAACTTGATGATTTAGACAAGGAACAGGCTAGCTATTACCGTAAGCAGTTATCCTAGAAAGAGGTGTAAGATGTTGGAACAAATTCTACAAAGCCTTTTGATTATCGCAGCAATAGGACTGATGTTACTTGTCTTTTATCAGATTGTGAAAGTTTCAAGTACTTTATTCCTTATCGGACTCATCAGTGGAATAATCTTTATTGAAATCTATGGAATTTACCTCTTCTTTACTGAGAGCTACCTTTATACAGAAGATTTAGCAACTAATGGTATTTGGAGTTTTACTGGTTTTTATATTATCTTTAATAACTTTCTCTTGTTTATAATTACTATAAAAATCTTAAAAATAGAGCAACCTAAATCTTAGGATTATCAGGAATATGTAAATTGGTATTCCTAGTGATTGGTTTAAGATATTATTTGGCTTTTTTCAATACACATAGAAGAAAGCCAATGTGAACTGATATTTCAAGCTATAGTACAGTTCAGAATAGATGAACTTGAGAAGCAAAAAGCAAAATTTAATAAGAGGAATAAAGAGAACCAATTATTTAGTTTGCAGGTTTATTTTCTCGTTTCGTTATTTTTAGGATTTGTACCATAGAGTTTTGCCTTTTTTACTCATGTTTTACATCACTAATCGATTTATAATAATCTTATTATTTTAGATGAGCCAACAAGTAATATGGATTCTGAAAACGCAAAAGCTATCATGGCAGCTATTAATGCTCTTGAATCAACCAAAATTATTATTACACATGATAATGAATTAATTCAACCTGGATCAAAACAATTAGAATTAGGAGTGGGAGAAAATGGATATACATTTAAATCATATAAGTAAGAAATATGGTAATCGAATCATTTTAAACGATGTCACTATTAGGATTCCTTCAGGGAAAATTTATGGGTTTATTGGTGCTAATGGAGCTGGTAAAACTACAACGATGAAAATCCTTACTGGATTATTACCTGCTACAAAAGGTAACATATACTTTGACGGTGTAAGTCTTAACGACTTAAAAAATCAGGAGTCAATAATAGGAGCTTTTATTAGTACACCAAGTTACTATAAAAACTTAACAGCTTATGAAAACTTAGCTATTATACAAGAAGTTCTCAAAAAACCGCAAGAAGAAATTGAGCGAGTTTTGAATCTGGTGGGCCTAAGTGAAGTTCGCAATAAAGTTGTGTCTTCATTCTCATTTGGTATGAAACAACGTCTTGGTTTAGCATTTGCTTTTTTAAATAATCCAGATATATTGGTATTAGATGAACCTACGAATGGATTAGATCCGAAAGGAATTGTTGAAATCAGAGAACTCTTATACAGACTAGCTAAAGAAGAAGGAAAAACGATTTTTATATCAAGTCACCATATTAGTGAAATAGAAACGATTGCAGATCTGGTCGGTATAATACATGACGGTGAGCTTATTTTTGAGGGAACACTCTCTGAACTTTATAATAAAAGGGACAGCTCTTATCTTTTTGAAGTCGCAAATCCAGATGTTTTTGAACATATTTTGAAAGTTCGAGATATCTCATTTATTCGAAAAGAATCACATTTTGAAATAAATTCTTACAAAAAAGATATACCAAATTTAATAAAATTCATTGTACAAGAAGGAATCGATATTTTGGAGGTTTCACCAAATAAAAACCTAGAAAGAATCTTCTTAGACTTAACGAAAGGAGATAAAGTGTATGGTCACATTGATAAAAAATGAAATAAAGAGGTTTGTAGGAACCCCAACACCCTTGTTATTGCTTGGCATTACTTTTTGTTTGCAAATGCTAGGAACGTTTTTTATCATTAAATCATTAGATGTGCAAGTTGGGGACATAGCACAAACACCTTTTCAGAAGTCTATGCTAATTTTTTTAGGTTTTTCTGGATTGGTGAGTTTAGTGGTAAATGGTATTACTAACTTTTTTGTTACTTCAAGTGAGCACAATAACCATACTTGGGAATTGTTGCTTTTGGGGATAGGGAAGAAAAATAAAATTATCTTTTCAAAGTATTTTACAGTCATTCTATCTTTTATTTTTTATCAATTACTGTCAACTATTTTCTTTGTTATAGTTACACAGACATATTTATCGTTAACGATTGATTGGTCTACGGTATTCTTAGTGTTATCATCAGCAATATTTTTCAGCTTACTCACGATCACACTTCAGTTTTGTACTCACCTGCTAGAAAAAAATAGTTTATCTGCTCTAAGCAGTGTTATTATTCTTATTCTGTTGCAAACACTTTTTGCCTCTAATACTATATTTATTTATGTGTTCCCGATAAATGGTATTTCTTATCTGATAACTTCTAGTATTCTCAATCCAATTATAATTTTAGTAATCACTTTAGAGAATATTATATGGAGTGGTGCTGTTCTTTTAGTAGTTTCTAAAAAGTTTCATCTTTAGGAGGGAATTATGTGGAAATTAGAATTATTAAAGTATAAGAGAACCTATTTAGCTCCCGTATTCATAGGGATAGGTATGTTTTTAGTCATTTTTCAAAGCTACGCAGGATATACGATTAAAGAAATTCCAGCGAAGGTTTTATTTGTGACAGGTCTAGATTTATATAGTAATTTTTTACTACCAGTGATGATTCCTGTATTTCTTATCATTTCATTGCAACGTGAAGTTGAGAATACTGCTTTTCAAAACTTAACAATAAAAGGAATATCTAGTCAACAGATAAAGTGGTCTATAGTGAAATTTTATTGGATAGTAATGCCAATTTTATTTCTTTGTCACTTTTTGATTCCACTGATTTTTATTTCCTTGAGAGGAGAAAGTGCCCTTAATGTGATTATTGATAATAGCTTATTTTTACTGTTATCAATTTTAAGTATCATTACACTCATCAATATTAGTCTAATGATACATCAGTCAAGCGGGAATTATGTATTACCTATTTTAACAGCTATTGTAGGAGTCGTTGTTGGACGTTTCCCTCTGGGAGAAATCACATGGATTGTTAACCCCTACTCCTATTTAAGTTATTTAGCAAATTTTAAATCATTTACTGTAACCCACTATTTAGTGTTTTTTCTAGTCTTTTCTTTGTCTTTTATTGGTATAATATTATGTAAGAAAAAAAATAGATTTGAGTAAGACATGAGAAGAAATTTGTTAAGTACAGCGTATTATGCTTTGTTTATTACAGGACTAATCTATTTGTCCGCTAAATGCTTTCTAAATAACATCGAAAATATCTTGTTTTTGCTTGCTTTAAATGTATTATTGTTATTGGATTTTATTTTGCATAGAGCAATATCTACTAGGTCTAAGATTAGCAAATTTATTATTTGGTTAATCAGATTTTGTCAGTGTCACTCAATTTTATTTGTCATTGGAGATTCCGCATTTCCTCCATGGATACAGTATATGATTGGCATTATAATCTATTCTTCGTTAATATCTATATCGCTCAGCTTGTTTTTTCAAAAGTTACAGACTTCTTTTTATCTATTTGTGATGATAGTAGGGCTTCTATCGAGTGTAAGCTTACTTTTTCCAAGATTGACTAGTATTGCCTTTTCACTTTATTTGGTAGTTACGTTCGCGATGGCTCTCTTAATTGTTCTTCTAAGGAACAAGCAAACGTTTTATAGAAATGATTCCAATAGATTTTATTGGCTAATGTTATTAATCTTTTACCTCATGATTTGTTTCAGTTCTATTGGTTTCATTTTTTTTTATTCATCAGCTTTATTTTCTGGGTTCTGGTTATTTTATTTTTTAGCTCTAATTACAGGATTAATACTCATCTTGTTTTATCATAATGGTGCAGTATTTAAACAAAAAGAACAATTATTAACACTTATTTTTCTGATTTTATTATATATTGTTCTGTTTATTCTAATTTTAAAGAGAACGAGTCTAGTTGTTCTTGAAACGATAACAATTATTTTATATTTTCAGTACTTTTTCCAGTTAGTTGGAGAAAGTTATAGACTAATAACTGGAAGTACGCAATCTGAACATGTAGGGATTAATTCAATTTTGAAAGAAGAAGCTTTAAAACAAGAGTTTGCGAATTTCCTGCATGATAATATTCTTCAAGATATCAATGCTTTAATTCAACTATCTCGTTTAGACAATCCAAGCGTTTCAGTTAAAATTATTGAAGAAAGACTAGAGTATCTCAATACTTTTGTTCGTGAGCGAATGAATCAGTATAGTCCTCAATTGCTAAAAGGCTTATCTTTGTATGATAACTATCGTATGATGCTAAAAGCATTTGAAAAACGTTACCCTAAAACGGATATTTCTCTGCACTTTTATTCAGCAAAAAACATAGTTATCTATCCTCCTTATGATTTTTTAATATATAGATGGTTAAGCGAGCTCGTTAATAACGCTTATAAGTATTCCAATGCACAAACGGTTACTGTAAAATTGGCTAGAGATGGGCGGGAACTCTCTTTATCAGTTATGGATAATGGCTATTATCAAAAGTTAAAACCATTTAAACATGGACACGGATTATTAGTCTTGGAAGAACAAGTAAAGTCAGTAGGGGGGACTATTACTTTTGAGCAATCGGACTCTAACGGATTAAGAGTCGATATCAAATTGATGATGGAAGGAGAGAAGGCAATTGAAAATTTTATTAATAGATGATCATAGCCTGTTTGCAGAGAGTTTAGCCTTAACTATACATCAGTATCAACCAGATATTCACATTGATATAATGAATGATGAAGATGAATTTAAAAGCATTTTTTCAAAAGTAATTGAGTACCAAGTGATACTATTAGACATTAACTTAGACAAAAAATTTAGTACGGATGGCTTTGGAATAGCTCAAGATATTTTAGAGGAATATCCTGATTCCAAGATAGCATTATTGACGGGATTTGATTTACCTGTATATGAATATCAAGCTCAGAAGTTAGGAGTAAAGGCATTTGTTCCTAAAAATATAAGTTCCAAAAGATTAATTCAGATTCTTAAAGATATTTCCTATGGGAAAAATTATTTTCCAAATCAGAATTATTTTATAGATGAATTGACAGAACGCGAAAAAGAAATACTTATACATTTAGGAAATGGCGAAAAACGAAAAGACATTGCTAAATCCCTTTACATTTCTGATAGAACGCTAACGAATCATATTCAAAATATATTGGAAAAACTCGAAGTTGATTCAACGTTAAAAGCTGTTATAAAAGCTCAGAAGTTAGGATATATTAAGTAATTACCCTTTTTACTCATGATTTTGTATTGTAACTTAGATATACTGGTGTAAAGGAGGTTCAAATTCATGAAAAAAGTAATACCGTATGCGTTATTAACTCTATCAATGTTTTTTCTATTCAATGCCATCCGAATATATCTTGAGAGTAGGTCTCTGTATGTTGTCGATGTTTTGTTATTCATAGTCTTTCTAGTATGTAGTTTCAAATTTAGAAAGCAATAATGTAGAATAAATACAAAGATATACTATCTTCTACATTTGATAAGTTATAAATTATTCAGATGGTCATAATTTGGTTGTTAAAAAGCCCCATTGCAGCTGTAGTAGGAGACTTATAATCTATAGGAGAGAGGAACAGATTGATTCTATCTTTTTGATGTTAAGTTAGTTTGGAAATTTGTTTCTGAAGTTTGTAACTTGTCGAAAACTGAGTGACTGACGTTTGATATCCTTGATGAGCTTATCGATTGCTTTAAATTAGTGTTAGAATAGGGAAATTCCGTCAGATAGCAGTTCTAACTGCCGTTGTACGACAGAGGTTGAGAAAGGAAGTCTTTAGGTAGTGGAAGTGTCGGTGAGTTTTTCGGTGTAGTATTGAGTGATCTTTATGCAGATGGGTTGTGAGATTTAGTGTTTTTTGATGAGAGACACTTCAGTGACTGTCATCTGTTTACAGGATTTACTCTGAAGAAGACATCTTTGGTTTTTAACATAGTTGGCATCCCTTTGATATTCAGAATAGATACTGTAGATTTATGTTGGTAATAACATCTGACTAAGGCAGTTTGGAGCTGGGTAATCAAGCTCACGCTGAATAGTGATATGCGTGTTGACTTGAAAAAATGGTCTCGATTTGATGTTCTTATTTTCTAATTCGAAGAGTACTGTGGTATTCTAAAATTGTTCCATAAGCACTTCCTAATGATGATTAGGGAGGTCTTATGGAACTTTTTTATATACTCAAAAAACTATAGCCTCTGTATAGATTGTTCCTACTACAGAAATTATAGGATATGTCTTTTATTGTAGTATATCTTAAAAATATTTAGTTTAAATTATTCTACAAAGTAGTTAATCCGGAAAATAAAGTTATTTGGCTCAGTTTTAAAGTAATTGGAGTGAAAATTTTTAATGTTCTTAAAGAGTCATTATAGCTATATTTTCTTGAAAAGATGTTTGAGCACCAATTTTTGAAAACTAGTTCAGTAGAATTTGGAATAGATCTGGCTACTTCAAAACTTAACGAACTATAATTCAACATCTTTATCTATTGAATAGGTTCTGGTTTGCTATTTTTGATTTTTACAGAGTATAATTTGTAGTTATTCATATTTTTTGTGTGATAAATTTTCCAAGTTAATCTTGATAAGATGTGGCTATCACTAACAAAGGAGTAAGCCATGTTAAATAAAGTGAAAGCTCGATTTCTAATTGGAGTTGGAGGTTTAATCGCAGTCAGTTTTATGGTCATGATTGGCTACACGATTGGCTCACAATCCGTTTCAAAACAAACAGAGAACCAAATACGAGCAGAAGCTAATAAACTTGTGATAAAGGAAAAACAAGAAGAAAAAGCAACGGTCTTATCAGATGAGCTTGTCAAAGAATTTCTCACTCAATATTTCACCAAGGTTCAGCTGGGTGAAAATAACGCTCGTATCAAGCCCCACATGACGGATTCGGCATTTTCAGAAGAGGAAGCAAATCAGAATAAAGCGATCAATCAAGTTTATAAAGATTATATGCTGGACTACCGATTTGAATCAGCCAGTATCTACGTCAATACAGAAAGCAATGTTGCACTTGCGGAAGTTACCTATCAAGTGACCTATGTTTCTGATTTGAGTGAGCAACAACAGCGAACCACTCAGACAGAGACCAAGACAGTTATCTTATCCTACTCCAAAGTTTCCGACAAGCTCCTGGTTAATCAGTTGACCATTTGGAATGGGAAACTGGAGGACATGAAAGAAGTCACAGATGGTGCTAATTCCAGCATACCAACGATCCAAGGAACTACAACAAGTGAGAACAACTAGCAGGAGACAGTCTTCTGCTTTTTTTGATAGGGAGACAAGATGACACGAATTAAAGCAGTAAAACAAAAGGCCGTTTTAGATGTGGCTGAAAGTCTAGGTTATTCCTTTAGACGTTTATCAGGACACATTTATGAACACCCATACCATGATTCTTTTCGGATTTTTGCGGATACCAATACTTTCAAATGGTTTTCAAGAGATATACAAGGAGATGTGATTGACTTTGTTCAATTAGTGGCAGGTGTTTCTTTCAAAGAGGCTGTGTCTTATCTTGAAACGGGAGATTTTGAACAAGCTAAGTTGATAGAAGAAACGTATCAACCGTTTCAATATTATTTGCATGAAGAACCCTTTCAGCAAGCACGTACTTACTTGAATGAAGTTCGTGGCCTAAGTAATCAGACTATCAATACCTTTGGTAGACAAGGATTGCTTGCTCAAGCTACTTATCAAGTGGAGTCGGTTTTAGTGTTTAAAAGCTATGACCATAATGGGATCTTACAGGCCGCAAGCCTTCAAGGTCTCGTCAAAAATGAAGAAAGACACAAACGTGGTTATTTGAAGAAAATCATGAAAGGCTCTCATGGCCATGTTGGTATTAGTTTTGATATTGGTAAACCCAAGCGACTCATTTTTTGTGAATCAGTTATCGATATGATGAGTTATTATCAGCTTCACCAAAAGCAATTATCCGATGTTCGCCTGGTGTCAATGGAAGGCTTAAAACTTTCTGTGATTGTTTATCAGACCTTGCGTCTAGCGGCAGAAGAACAAGGGAAATTGGCATTTCTAGATACAGTAAAACCAAGCAGACTTAGCCATTATCTTCAGGCAATACAAGAGACGACAACCTTTTTTCAAACTCATTCAAACGGGTTAACTTTGGCTATTGATAACGATGAAGCAGGAAGAGAATTTTGTCAGAAACTGTCAGATAAAGGACTTCCGATTTTTCAAGATTTACCACCATTGCAAGGACTTGAAACAAAGTCAGATTGGAATGATATTGTGAAACAACAGAAGGAAATATCCTTAAGTGATTTTATCCAAACAGCCCAAGAACAAGTCAATAAAAATCATCCTCCACCTAAATGGAAACATGCATTGGAATTGTGATAACAAAATCAAGTCCGCTATCATAATCTAGAATGTGACAAGGAGGACACCCTATGAGTATGATTGAACGTCTAGCTGAAAAAGTAGCTAGGCAAGAAGAAAAGGTCTCACGTGAGACGGAGAAATTGGAAAACTATCGTGACCAACTACAAACAGCTATGTACAGTACATTTATCAAACGGCAACAATCTAGTCAGTTGTCATTTCATGAAGCACTAGAGCAAGCCTTTGGTAAAGAAAACACACTACACCCCAATTACAGAAATGAGGATACAGAATGAGTAAAACATGGAATTTTGATCAACCACTAGATGATGTGAAACCAACATCGTCCCATGAAGAACGAGCTAAAATCGCAGCACTTTTCCATAAACAGGATAAAAAACCAATTGAAGAAATAGATTATGTGGCTGCTTTTGAACAGCAACAAAAGGAGTCAGAATCTAAAGATGTACAGACACCAGGATTAATAGTTAAACAAAATAAGCCGAAGAAAGTAAATATCACAAGTGACTATAAACAACACTTAGCAGATACCATTGCACAAAACAACAAGGATATTTCTGCCTGTCAGAAGCAAATTGAAGAACTTCATCAATTGATTGATGAAAAGAAAATCCAAAATAAAAAGTTACAGGCTATTTCAGTAGCCATTGATGATTTATAAGTCAGGTAGTCCTATGCGGGCTACTTTTTTACAATTTTAGGAGAAGATAATGAAATTTTTTCAAAAGAAAACACAGAATCAAGACCAATTTAAATGACTGATTCATCGACTATCAGAGATGTCAGATACTGAAATAACCAAAGTAGAGAAACTCCTAGATGTGGTTTTTGATACAAGTTTCAACCCTGATAGGAGCGTTGAAATATCTCAAACCGTTATAACCGATGAGGAACAAAGTCTTGATATGTCGATTCAGGAAGCGAGAAATAAACTGAATACTGAGCAGTTAGAGAAGCGAATAGAGCAGTTTAAACAGGAAAAAAACCAAGAAATGGGTAAAAAAAGATTAGGCATTGTCGAATGTCTAATCTTTTTGTCTGATATTTATTGTTAAATACATTTCCTTCTATTGTTTTTGACGAATTTGATATTTTGTCTCGATATTGTTAGTGATATAACCTTTCTCTCTTAAAGCGTTAGTTATTTCTGTATAAATATCATTACCGTTTGGATCTTTAATAGTAATAATTAAAACGAATTCTTGAGATGGTACGTACAATCCATCTCGTGGAGTTAAATCTACTCGTAGTTTCCATCCATCCTCTAAGTTAATTCCTTTACTTAGTTTTCTGTAGTAAGATTTTATAGGACTCCATTTAAATCCATGCTTAACTTGTGCTGCTTCAAATTTTTCATCCCATTTTGATTCAAGTGGAACCTGACCTTTATATTTAATTTTTCCTTCAGCTGTGTATGAATATGTCCCAAAACTGACATCAATATTAGTTCTACAATATTCACGACCATATTTAGGGTCTAAAGGTGGTAAATAGGCTAGGGTCATTCCTATTTCACCAATATATTTGTTATTTTTGATAAGAGATTTTGGATATGGGAAATCATACATTTCTAAATGTGTTCCCTGAGATACTTTTTGTTTGAAAATAAGAGTTACGCAATCTTTACTGCATTGCAAAATATCTTGTGTATCAGCTGAAGAAATACCAAATCCGTAATATTTAATATTGTCTGGATGTTCGTCTAATAACTCACGAGAGTTCATCCTAGCTGAATGTATTAACATTGCTTTAGCGAGGAGTAAATCAGGCTCCACCATTTCTTCATATATAGAAGCGTACTTTTGCAATGATCGAGGAGTTGAATAACTTGTTCCATTTCCTTCAATTATTTTCCCACTTGGATCCAAACCTTTGACTCCTAATCCATCAATTTTATATGAAGTAGAAAAATTACCACCATAATCAACGATATCAGGCTTAATAATATAGTTAGCACCAGGTCCTCTTCGACTAAAAGGAGAAGGTTCATTAAATTTTACAATTGAATCTATAGAATCAAATAATGCAACAGAACCTACAGTTATAGCTCGAATAGAATCAGCTGGTGATATAAGTCGGTCATGCTCTCCAATATCTTTTTGAGGTGGCCAATTCCGAAGAGGAAGACTATTTATGTTTCCGCTAGAAACAAAGATTTGCACATGGTATGTGTCCTGAATGTAATCTAAAAACACACCTAAATCAGACATTGAATCATCACAAGGCTTTTTTTCAATTCCTAGGGACAGATTCCATATTTTAGTAGTAGACGAATATTTCTCCATTACTTCTTCAATAATTACCATTAAATCATCTTCTGTAATAGAATCAGTTAATCCAAATTTTATATCACTATTTGGAATTGCAACGATATCTACAAATTTAAATCGATAAGCAGTAGAAGCAGGAATGCCATTTAAAACATTTCCATATTGTATAGTAGATGCTATAAATGTGGCATGTTGTGGATTTTGATAAATTTTATCTACATATTCTTCTCGTGCAACAATATGAGGTGATAAAAATGGATTTTTGTCACTTATTCCACCATCAATAATTCCTATAGTAACATCGCTATCCCTGTATTCGGAATCTAGTAAGATTTGTAATTCAGTAGATGAAAAATTATTCTGAGGAAGGGAGTACTCTTGAAAAAAATCAACAGTTTTTACTCCATTAATAGAAGATAATTTGATAATGTCGTTATAAGAAGTGACTTCTATTTTTAAAAATTTAATTTTATCACCATATGAAATAATTTCATATTTATCTTCAAAATTGAGTAAATGTAATTTTTGTATCACATATTCCCAAATTTGTTCATTATCAAAGTCATCATCAAAATCAAAGATCTTAAGTTTAATAAGCTTATTTATAGAGTTAAAGTCTTCCGATGTAATAGACTGAAGTGTCGGTGAAATTTTTTCTTCCGGTTTGATAGGTTGAATATCAACTATTGCAGTCATGTTGGCTTGAAATTTTTGTGATGGCGGATTTTCAACCATCTCTATTGTTTTGTGAATGTTTTTTCTATCTACTTTAATATATATTTCGTCTAAATCCTCGCTGCCAATAATTCTACAATTTCTACATAAATCAGAGGGTTTATGTGATTTTGCAATAGCTTCAGGTTTTACTGTTATTTTTCCCACAGCAGGGATAGCTTCGTTTTCATCAAAAACATCTGAATAAAAAGATAACAACTCTTCGAACTTATCGGTTATTCCTTTTTTTAACTCCGGAGTTACTTTTCCAAAAAATTTCAAATCTCCGCCCCCAATATTTGGGACAATATCAGTTGTTTTGGGAAGAACTAATTTTATTGGTAGATTGTTCCCGCTCATAATTAAACCTCTTTCACCATTTTTTGAATAGTTGTTTTTGAACTACCTAAAATATCTGCAATTGTTTGTAAACTAAATATTTTTGAATCTTTCTCTCGTAAATACTTTGCTTTAATTTTTAATTGTTCTCGAGAATCTTCACAGTTTTGAGGGATGATATTTTGGGCAATAAACATTTCTTCATAAATGCTAGATAAATTAAAAGAAGAATTGTGTATAACTGAGTTCCTTATTGCTTTGGTCATAATATCTTCTATATCAGAACCGCTTTGTCCATCAAATAAAGTTGAAATTTCCAAAATTTCTTTTTGGTTAAATTTATATATATCATTGGAAAATAGTGTAATCAATTCTGCAATCGCAGTTTTATCAGGCAGTTCTATTTCTAATTTATAGTCAAATCTTCTCCATATTGCTAAATCAAGTAGCTGCTGATGATTAGTAGCTGCTAAAATTAAGCTGTCGTTGCTCATCGTATCGATATTTTGTAAAAGGCTATTAACTACTCTTTTCAACTCACCAAGCTCGTTATTATCGTCTCTAGCCTTGGCAATAGCATCAAATTCATCTAAAAATAATACACAAGGCATTTTTTGCGCAAATTCAAATAGACTACGAATGTTTTTAGCAGTAGTACCTAGATATGAAGAAATTAGACTATCTAATCTAGCGACAATGAGTGGCAAATTTAATTTTTTAGCAATTAAGTAGGCACTCTTGGTTTTTCCACATCCAGGTGGTCCATATAGCAGTAGTGAATTAGATACATTTATTCCAATAGAATTAAGTTTATCGGCGTTTTGATAACTTAAAATAAAGGAATTTAATTTTTCTTCATTTCGTTTTGAAAGAATTACTTCAGTATCATTTTGATGTGGGTAAATAATGTCAGCCAGATTCATTCTTGATTCAGTATCAACAGGAATATCAATAGAATTAGTGCTATTCATTGGAGTCAGAGTAGACTCGGCTTGAGCGGATAATAACCGCTGAAATTTAATTGCTGAGCGAGAATCACCATCCTTTTCTAGTTTTGATACCAATTGTTTTGTATAGTTAAAAACTTTGGTTTGATCATGCTTTAAAGCACCTTCTATGATCTTACCTATCTCAATAGAGTATTTCATTATTACACCTCCTACTATATTTTAACGGAACGAATCGAAAATGTAAAGAACGAATGTCTGAATAAACGGAACTTTTATCAAAAATCACGGGAGTATAGAGTGTATTTTAGGCACATTTGAGTTTTTACAGAGGCGTATTCTTGAATAAGTTATGGTTTACAATGTAGGTTTGAATAATGAAGGGTACGAGATTATAGATAAATAATTGCAGATATTGTCACAATATTTGTGATATTTTTTCCAAATCATCTCTATTATCCTAATACCATTCCTAAGAAAATCAATCCTTGATTTTTCACTGGGGGTTTGGGGGCGAAGCCACCAAGTTATCTTATCGTTAGCTGTCAAAACTGGAAGGTTTTAGTCAGCTGGCGATATGATTTTTGGGATATTGTGGACACAATATCTGAGCTCGCAAAGACCTGAAAGGAAGATATTTTGCAGTGCCGTGTCTAATACGAGGGCGGGGATATACCGATAATAAAGAATTAGGAGGATACAGGATGAGAAATCTAGTTAGAGAGATACGTAAGGAAGTCAATTTCTCAATAGAAGAGTATCAACAGATACAAAATTTGATGGAACAGGAGGGATATGAACAATTCTCCCCTTTTGCTAGAGGTAAATTATTGAAAATAAACCACCAATCATCCCAGTATCTTGAAGAATGGATAAAATATTTACAGCACCAAAAAGTAGAACAGATTTACCGAGATGTACATGAAATACTTGTCCTGGCAAAGTTGTCTCAATCTGTTACAACGGAACATCTTGAAATTATTTTGACTTGTGTTAAAGACTTGATGAAGGAAATTGAGATAACTATCCCATTAAGCCATTCATTCAAAGACAAGTACATGGGGTAAGCTATTATGGAAAATCGTTATCGGACCAATTTGAAAAAGGTATATTTGAGTGATCAAGAATTAATTATCCTCAACAAAAATCTTGCTCATAGCCAGTGTCAAAGCTTTTCTCATTATGCAAGAAAAACCTTACTCGATCCTAGTATGAATTTTATCACAATCGATACAAGAGGATTTCAAGACCTGATTTTTGAAATTCGTAGGATTGGAAATAATATAAACCAGATTGCACGTACAGTAAATCAAAGCCACCTATTAAGTTTTCAACAAGTAAAAGAATTGCAGCTCGGTATAGCTGAGTTAGAAAAACAGTTGCAACAAGATTTTGACATAAAGTGTCAACGATTGAGAGAATTTTATGGTCATCACTAAGCATTATGCTGTTCATGGGAAAAAATACCGCCGTCAATTGATCAAGTATATTCTTGAACCTAAGAAAACAAGGAATTTATCGTTGATTTCAGATTTTGGGATGAGTAATTATCTTGATTTTCCAGACTATATGGAACTGGTAAAGATGTATCAAAATAATTTCCTTTCAAATGACCAACTCTACGATTCACGGTTTGATAGACAAGAGAAAAAGCAACAGAAAATACATGCTCATCACGTCATTCAGCCTTTCTCACCTGATGATAAATTGAGCCCAGAAGAAATCAACCGCATAGGCTATGAAACGATAAATGAGTTGACAGGTGGTCAATATAAATTCATTGTTGCCACTCATGTTGATCAGGATCATTATCATAATCACATTATTATCAACTCAATCGACTGCCAATCTCAAAAAAAGTTAAAGTGGGACTACGCTCTTGAAAGAAATTTACAAATGATTTCGGATAGAATCTCTAAAGTAGCTGGTGCTAAAATTATTCCACCTAAACGATATTCTCATAGAGATTATGAGGTCTATCGCCGTTCTAATCACAAATACGAATTGAAGCAGCGGTTATTTTTTCTCATGGAACATTCTATTGATTTCAATGATTTTATGCAAAAAACTGAGCAACTAAATGTCAAAATGGATTTCTCAAGGAAACATAGTCGATTTTTTATGACAGATAGAGATATGAAGCAAGTTATCCGAGGAGATAGGCTGAATAAGAGGGAACCCTATTCAAAACAATTTTTTCAACATTACTTTTCCAAGAAAAAGATTGAAGAGATTTTAGAATTTTTGTTGCCAAGATCGAAGTCATATGATGATTTAGTTGAGAAAGCTGGGTTACTGGGATTAGAATTGAAGAGCAAAATCAAAACGATAGATTTTGTTCTTTCTGATGGACAAAGCTGCATCTCCATACCAAATAAGTCATTAAGTAAGAAAAATCTTTATGACACTACGTATTTTGAGAGCTACTTCAAAGAACATGATGTGGTTGAAGTACTTCATAATAGTGATGTAAAAACGGAATTTGAAAAATTTGAGACACAACAGCAATCAGACATATTGACCATAGAAGAAATAACCGAAGCGTATGAAACGTACAAGACTAAGAGAGATGCAGTACATGAGTTTGAAGTTGAGATTACTGAGGAGCAAGTTGAAAAGTTGGTTTCAGATGGGCTTTTCATTAAAGTTTGGATGGGGATTGGACAAGAAGGACTATTCTTCATTCCAAATCATCAACTAAATATCGTAGAACAAGAAAATAAGAAACAGTATCAGTTGTTTATTCGAGAAACCTCTTCTTATTTCATTTATCATAAAGAGGACTCAGAAAAAAATCATTTTATGAAAGGAAGAGACTTGATTCGCCAACTGACATATGATAATAGGTCTCTCCCATATAAGAAACGAATAAGTCTGGTCGGACTTCAACAAAAAATTGAAGAAATCAATTTGTTAATGACACTAAACACTCAAAATAAATCCTTTCTTGAGTTTAAAGATGAATTGGTTGGAGAAATCGCACAGCTAGATATAGATTTGACAAATCTACAAGAAAAAACTGCCACCTTAAACAAAATGGCAGAAGTAGTTGTTAACCTACAAAGTGAGAATCCAGATGCTAAGCGATTAGCTAAGTATGAATGTTCCAAGATGAATTTATCGAAGGATGTAACGATTGGACAGATTGAATATGAGATTGAAATGATACAGAATCAGCTAGACAATAAAATCGAAAAATACGAAAATGCGGTGAGGAAGTTAGAGGAGTACGTAAAAGTTTTAAATAGGGATAAATACAAGACAGATGATTTTTCCATTCATATCGAACAAATGTTCAAAATTCCAATATCTTCTTGTTTATTTTTGATATAATGTAAAAAAACAACAAAGGATTAAACATGAATAAACGAGAACGACTAGAAGAAATTACACGATTGGTAAACAAAAAAGGTACAGTTAGAATCTCTGAGATTGTTGAATTGCTAAATGTTACTGATATGACTGTTCGACGTGATTTCATTGAATTGGAAGAGCAAGGAGTTTTAACCAAAATCCATGGCGGTGCTAGAAGTAATAAGGCTTTTCAATACCGGGAATTTTCCCATTCTGAGAAACACATTCAAAATAAGGAAGCCAAGCAAGAGATAGCAGAAAGGGCTGCACAGCTGATAGAAGATGGAGACACGGTATTTTTAGGTCCAGGAACAACAGTTGCTTTTCTGGCTGAAGCCATTAAAAACCCTCGCCTCACTGTCATCACCAACTGTATGCCTGTTTTTACCATCTTATCTCAAAAGAAGACAGAGGATTTTCAAGTCTTTCTCCTTGGAGGGGAATATCGCCAAGTGACAGAATCGTTTGTAGGAGAAATTACCAATACAAGTTTAGAAAAAATGCGATTCAGCAAGATTTTCTTTTCAGGTAACGGACTTAAGGGAACTGATGTCATGACCTCTACCCTAGCCGAAGCCTATACGCAAAACATTGCCATTAAACATTCTTTAGAAAAATATCTACTGCTAGATGCCTCGAAAATTGGAAAAGATGATTTTACTTCCTTTTGTGATTTGAATGATGTAACTGCACTAGTGACAGATATGAATGCAAAGGATGAAAATTACCAATTATTAAGTAACCACATTGAAATTATTTCTACAAAATCATAAAATAATCAAAACCAACAGTAAAATGTTGGTTTTTTGTTTATATATGAAAAAAATAAACAAAAATAAAACAAAATATGTTGACTTTATGTTTGTTTAGTTGTATAATTTAAACACAAAAAGCGAAAACGCTTTTCTAAGTTTTGCAAAACAAAGATTTTCTGCCACATATGGCTACAACTTTCTATTTTTGTTAGGAGATAGGTTATGACAATCATTATCGGTGCTGATCCAGCGGGCTCAAAACTAAAAGACGTTATTAAAGATTATTTACAAGAAAAATCATATGACTTTAAAGATGTCAGTGATGGAAGTGATTTTGTTGATACAACTTTGGCAGTAGTTGCAGCAGTCAATCAAGAGGAAGGAAATCTTGGTATTGTGATTGATGCTTATGGTGTTGGTCCATTTATGACCGCAACTAAAGTCAAAGGCATGATCGCTGCAGAAGTTTCAGACGAACGTTCTGCCTATATGACAAGAGGACACAACAATTCGCGTATTATTACAATCGGTAGTGAGATTGTAGGAGAAGGAATTGCTAAAAATATCGTTAAAGGATTTGTTGAGGGTGAGTATGATGGCGGCCGTCACCAAATTCGTGTCGATATGCTAAATAAAATGTGCTAATTGTTGTAAATAAAGGAGAATAAGAGATGAAAATTGCAATCGGTTGTGACCACATTGTAACCTATGAAAAAATCGCTGTGGTAGATTATTTGAAAAATCAAGGATATGAAGTTTTGGACTTTGGTACTTATGACAATGTTCGCACTCATTACCCAATCTTTGGTAAAAAAGTTGGTGAAGCTGTTGCAAGCGGACAAGCAGATTTGGGAATTTGTATTTGTGGAACAGGTGTTGGAATCAACAATGCTGTAAACAAGGTTCCTGGTGTTCGATCAGCCTTGGTTCGTGATATGACATCAGCACTTTACGCGAAGGAAGAGTTAAATGCCAACGTCATTGGTTTTGGAGGAAAGATTACGGGTGAACTGCTCATGTGCGACATCATTGAAGCCTTCATTAAAGCAGAATACAAACCAACTGAAGAAAATAAACGTTTGATTGAAAAGATTGCTGCAGTTGAAACGCTCAATCAAGAGCAAGCTAATCCAGAGTTCTTTACGGAATTTCTTGAAAAGTGGGATCGTGGAGAATACCACGACTAGGAGGCTCACATGATTTTGACGATCACTTTAAATCCGTCGGTTGATATTGCCTATCAATTGGATACCTTTCATTTGGATACGGTCAATCGAGTAGAAAAAGTTCAAAAAACAGCTGGAGGCAAGGGGCTCAATGTCACACGAGTTTTGAAACAAATCGGTGAAGATGTTGTGGCAACTGGCTTTATCGGTGGTGAACTTGGAAATTATGTAAAGAAACAACTCACTCGAAATGATATTAAAAATTCCTTTGTGGAAATTGGGAACGAAACACGTAATTGCATTGCGATCCTTCACGATGGCCAACAGACAGAGATTTTAGAACAAGGACCAACTATTCAAGAACATGAAGCCTTGAATTTTATCGAACACCTTGAAATTATTCTGAACAATGTAGATGTTGTTGTTATTTCAGGAAGTTTGCCTAAGGGACTTGCTAGCAATTATTATGTAGAGATTGTAGAACTTTGTAAAAAATGCGGTGTAGCTGTTGTTCTGGATTGTTCTGGTGAGCCCCTGAAAAACGTTTTAGAAAGCCAGCAGAAGCCAACCGTTATCAAACCGAACACAGAAGAGTTATCACAGTTAATTGGAAAAGATGTCACGGATGATATTCAAGAATTGAAAGAAGTTCTGTCTGATCAATTATTCCAAGGAATTGAATGGATAGTCGTATCCTTGGGGGCAAAGGGGGCTTTTGCCAAGCACAATGACAAGTTCTATCGTGTTAAAATTCCAAAAATAAAAGTCGTCAATCCAGTAGGTTCGGGTGATTCAACCGTTGCAGGTATTGCAGCTAGTTTGGCACATGCATTACCTGATGAAGAACTACTAAAAAATGCAAATGTTTTGGGCATGTTAAATGCTCAGGAAGAACAGACAGGTTATGTCAACTTAGAACATTCAGAAGTATTGTATTCTCAAATTGAAGTCGAGGAGGTTTAAGATGGTATTAACAGCAGAAAAAAGAAAGTATATGGAAAAAGTAAGCAATGAAGCAGGAGTCATTTCAGCTCTTGCCTTCGACCAACGTGGAGCCTTGAAAAAAATGATGGCAAAACATCAGGCAGAAGAACCTACTGTGGAGCAGATGGAAGAGCTAAAAACTCTAGTTTCTGAAGAATTAACACAGTTTTCTTCCTCTATTCTTTTAGATCCGGAATTTGGCTTACCAGCTTCACGCGCCCGTGATGAACAATGTGGCTTACTTTTGGCTTATGAAAAAACAGGCTATGACACACGCTCTACCAGTCGTTTGCCAGATTGCCTAGTAGAATGGTCTGTAAAACGACTAAAAGAAGAGGGAGCAGATGCCATTAAGTTTCTGCTTTACTATGATGTTGATGGTGATCCATATGTCAATCTTCAAAAACAGGTCTATATTGAACGTTTAGGTTCAGAATGTCAGGCAGAAGGTTTGCCATTCTTCTTGGAGATTTTGAGCTATGATGAAACGATTGAAGACAATGCTAGTGTTGAGTTTGCTAAAGTTAAACCTAGAAAAGTAAATGAAGCCATGAAAGTATTTTCTGACGAACGCTTTGGAGTAGATGTTCTCAAGGTAGAAGTACCTGTGAACATGAATTTTGTAGAAGGCTTTGGAACAGGGGAAGTCGTTTATACAAAAGAAGAAGCAGCCGAATATTTCCGTCAACAAGAAGCATCAACTCATTTGCCATACATTTATCTAAGTGCAGGTGTTTCTGCAAAACTCTTCCAAGATACTCTAGTATTTGCACATGAAGCAGGTGCTAAATTTAACGGAGTTCTTTGTGGTCGTGCAACATGGGCAGGTGTTGTGCCAGTCTATATTGAACAAGGAGAAAAAGCTGCACGTGAATGGTTACGAACTGTTGGTCGTGAAAATATTGAAGGACTTGATGCGGTCTTGTCTCAAACTGCTACTTCTTGGCTAGAAAAATAATATAAAGAATAACCATTTTCCAAAAAGAAAGGGTTTACATTTTCTGAGAATATGCTATAATAGTCTTATCAGCAAGAATAGAGTGGATTGTAACTAATTCGATTAGGCAAGACTACAAATGGATTTGAGAGTAGGATATTCTCGGTTTGTTTGTAGTCTTTTTTTGCTTAAAAATATAGGAGGGATTTATGTTTAGGATTATACAGTCACTAAATAATAACGCTGCTCTGGTGAAAAATGAACATGGGGAACAGGCAGTCGTGATGGGATTAGGTATAACCTTTCAAAAGAAAAAGGGAGATCTAATTGTTCAGGATAAGATAGAGAATATCTTTTCGCTAAAAAATGATGAAGCCAAAGAAAATTTTCTAACCTTATTAAAAGATATTCCCTTAGATTTTATTTCTGCAACCTACACGGTTATCAATCATCTTGTAGCAACCTATCATTACCCTGTACAAGAATATCTCTATGTGACACTGACAGATCATATCTATTGTGCCTATCAGGCGGTTTTAAAGAATACTTATCAAGAAAGTAAGTTACCCAATATTTTAGCCGAATATCCATTGGAATATAAAATGGCGCGTGAAGCCTTAGCTATGTTTCGTGAAAAGTTGCTAAAAGAGCTTCCGAATGATGAGATTGGTAGAATTGCACTTCACTTAATTAATGCAAAGGGTGAAACCATTCATCCCACAAGTGAAGAACAGGACATCAGCAAAAAAATTATAACAGATGTTGAACAAATTCTAACGGAGAATGGGATTAAACGCTCAAAAGAAAATAGCAATTTTTATGATCGCTTTATGATCCATCTGTCCTATTTTCTGAATTACTTAGATCGATCCCATCAGTCAAATGAATCGATTGCTAGTTTGGAACAGCATATCAAGCTCCAGAATCCAAGAGCTTACCTGATTGGAAGCCAGATTTTTGAGATGATCACATCATTGGTTGATGAACCTGTAAATGACAGTGAAAGGTTCTATATTGTACTACATATTCAACGGTTATTGTAAATCAATTCAATTTTAAAAGGAGGTTCATATTATGAACAGAGAAGAAATTACGTTATTAGGTTTTGAGATTGTTGCGTTCGCTGGAGATGCACGTTCTCGATTGATGGAGGCCCTGGCTGCTGCTCAAAAAGGTGATTATGCAAAAGCAGAAGAACTAGTTGAAGCTGCCAATGCTTGTATTGTTGAAGCCCACCATGCTCAGACAAGTTTGTTACAAAAAGAAGCGGCTGGTGAGGATTTAGCCTTTAGTGTGACGCTCATGCATGGTCAAGACCATCTCATGACAACATTATTATTGAAAGATATGATGAGTCATATGATTGAACTGTACAAACGAGGTGATAAGTAATGAATAAATTGATTGAATTCATTGAGAAAGGGAAGCCTTTCTTTGAAAAGATTTCGAGAAACCCTTATTTAAGGGCTATCCGTGATGGTTTTATCGCAGCTATGCCAGTTATTTTGTTCTCAACTATCTTCCTATTGGTAGCTTTCGTGCCGAATATCTTTGGATTTACTTGGTCTGATGAAGCGGTTGCAGCCATCATGAAACCTTACGGTTACACAATGGGGATTGTAGCTGTCCTAGTTGCAGGAACGACTGCAAAATCTTTGACAGATGCTTTTAACCGTCAATTGCCAAAAACCAATCAAATCAACTTCATTTCAACCATGATTGCCTCAATTTCAGGTTTCCTATTACTGGCTTCTGATGGTATTGAAGGTGGGTTTGCCAATGGTTACATGGGAACTAAGGGACTTTTGACAGCCTTTCTAGCAGCCTTCATTACAGTTAATATCTATAAGGTCTGTGTGAAAAACAATGTCACTATTCGTATGCCAGACGAAGTTCCACCGAACGTATCTCAGGCATTTAAAGATGTGATCCCATATGCATTGTCTATCTTTGTCTTGTATGGAATTGATCTTGTAACACGTCAATTCCTTGGAACAAACGTTGCTGAGGCTATTTTAAAATTATTTGAGCCACTATTTACAGCAGCAGATGGTTATGTTGGTATTACAATTATCTTTGGTGCCTATGCTTTGTTCTGGTTTGTAGGAATCCATGGTCCATCTATTGTTGAGCCAGCAATTGCAGCCATTACCTATGCCAATATTGAAACCAACTTCCAGCTTTTACAGGCGGGTCAACACGCGGATAAAATCCTGACTTCAGGTACTCAAATGTTTATCGTTACCATGGGCGGTACAGGCGCTACCTTGGTTGTGCCATTCATGTTTATGTGGTTGACTAAGTCTAAACGAAACAAAGCAATTGGACGTGCTTCAGTTGTTCCAACTTTCTTTGGTGTAAACGAACCAATCTTGTTTGGTGCACCACTCGTGCTCAACCCAGTATTCTTTGTTCCATTTATTTTAGCTCCAATTGCTAACGTATGGATTTTCAAATTCTTTGTTGATACGCTAAAAATGAACAGTTTCAGCGTCAACTTACCATGGACAACTCCAGGACCATTGGGCATTGTAATGGGAACAAACTTTGCTCCACTTGCCTTTGCACTAGCTGTCTTGTTGGTTGTTGTCGATGTACTTATCTATTATCCATTCTTGAAAGTTTACGATGAGCAAATTCTTGCTGAGGAACAATCAGGGAAAGTTGAAAATAGCTTGAAAGAGAAAGTGGCAGCTAACTTCAATACTGCCAAAGCAGATGCTATTCTTGAAAAAGCTGCAGTTGATACCGAAATTTCTGAACAAACAAACGTTCTGGTACTTTGTGCAGGAGGCGGTACAAGTGGATTGCTTGCTAATGCTTTAACTAAAGCTGCCAAAGAATACGGTGTTCCAGTAACAGCGACAGCAGGAAGCTATGGTGCTCACCGTGAGATTTTACCAGAATATCAATTAGTTATCCTTGCACCTCAAGTAGCATCGAACTACGAGGACATTAAACAAGAAACCGATGCATTGGGCATTAAACTCGCCAAAACTGAAGGGGCTCAATACATTAAACTCACACGTGATGGTCAAGGTGCTCTTGACTTTGTCAAACAACAGTTCTAGAACCTGTATTCACAGTTCAGCACTTCCATCTAAGGCTAGTTTTTCAGCTACTCATCGTTAGTTTTTTTCAAAATACAGTCAGTATTCCCTCAAAAAACAGCCTTGATTAGCGAAAAACTATCTCTTATATACAAGCACTTCACTTGTGAATACAAGTTCTTAATCAAAAGGGGAGGGAGTAATAAATCTCCAACTCCTCCCCCTTTATTTATTTTTGATAGAAGAAGGTAGGCATATGGTTAAAACATTACCAAAAGATTTTATATTTGGTGGAGCAACTGCTGCATATCAAGCAGAGGGGGCCACAAAGACAGATGGAAAAGGTCGTGTTGCATGGGATAAGTATCTAGAAGATAATTACTGGTACACTGCGGAACCAGCTTCTGATTTTTATAATCGTTATCCAGTTGATTTAGAACTAAGTGAACAATTTGGGGTAAATGGCATTCGTATTTCAATTGCTTGGTCTCGTATCTTTCCAACAGGTTTTGGAGAAGTGAATCCAAAGGGAGTAGAGTTTTACCATAAATTATTTGCGGAATGCCATAAGCGTCACGTAGAACCATTTGTAACGCTTCACCATTTTGATACACCAGAAACGCTTCATTCTAATGGTGACTTTCTGAATCGAGATAACATTGAACACTTTGTCAATTACGCAGCGTTTTGCTTCAAAGAATTCCCTGAAGTTAATTACTGGACTACCTTTAATGAAATCGGCCCAATTGGTGACGGTCAGTATCTTGTTGGGAAGTTCCCGCCAGGTATTCAGTATGACTTAGCTAAAGTATTCCAATCTCATCACAATATGATGGTTTCACATGCCAAGGCAGTTAAGCTCTACAAGGATGCTGGTTATAGTGGAGAAATTGGTGTTGTACATGCATTGCCAACGAAATATCCTTATGATCCAACCAATCCAGACGATGTCCGTGCAGCGGAACTTGAAGATATTATTCACAATAAATTTATCCTGGATGCAACATACTTGGGTTACTATTCAGAAAAGACCCTTGAAGGTGTTCGCCATATTCTGAAAGTAAATGGTGGGGAATTAGACCTTCGAGATGAAGACTTCGCGGCCTTAGATGCTGCAAAAGATTTGAATGACTTCTTGGGCATCAATTACTATATGAGTGATTGGATGAGAGCTCATGATGGAGAAACGGAAATTATCCATAATGGTAAGGGTGAAAAGGGAAGTTCTAAGTATCAAATCAAAGGAGTTGGTCGTAGAGAGTCCCCAGTTGATATTCCAAAAACGGACTGGGATTGGATTATCTATCCGCAAGGTCTTTATGACCAAATTATGCGTGTGAAAAATGACTATCCAAACTATAAGAAAATCTACATCACTGAAAATGGTCTAGGTTATAAAGATGAATTTGTAGATGGTACAGTCTATGACGATGGTCGAATTGATTATGTGAAAAAGCATTTAGAAGTGATTTCAGATGCTATCTCAGATGGTGCCAATGTTAAAGGGTATTTCATCTGGTCCTTGATGGATGTATTTTCTTGGTCAAATGGATACGAGAAACGATATGGATTGTTCTATGTTGACTTTGAGACCCAAGAACGCTATCCAAAGAAAAGTGCTTATTGGTATAAAAAAGTAGCAGAAACACAGGTTATTGAATAAAAATAATACAAGGATGCCTAGCTCAAGTTAGCATCCTTGTTTTCATATAAGGGAGGCAGTTTTTATGTTCGAATTAAAGAATGAGAACTTAACAGTACAATTTTCTGAATTAGGTGGGCAAATTACTTCGATAAAAGACAATGATGGTATCGAATATCTTTGGCAAGGAGATCCGACCTATTGGAGCGGTCAAGCACCAGTTCTATTTCCGATTTGCGGAAGTTTACGAAATGATTGGGCTATCTATGAACCTGCAGAAAGACCGACATTTACAGGCACAATTCCAAGGCATGGACTTGTACGAAAAATGATGTTCAAAAATGTAAGAAGAACTGAAAATTCTTTGGAATTTTCTATTTCATCAAATGAGGAAACCGTAAAAAATTACCCATTTGAATTTGAACTTTCCATTAACTACTCACTACTTGGCAATACAATCCGAACTGAATATCGGGTTAAAAATCTTGAAGGACATAGAAAACTACCTTACTTTATTGGGGGGCATCCAGGTTTTAATTGTCCTTTGTTGGATGGTGAGAGTTATGAAGACTATTATTTAGAATTTGAAAAAGTAGAATCTTGTACAGTACCTAGAAGTTTTCCAGAAACTGGCTTACTTGATCTGCGAGATCGTCGTCCATTCTTGGAAAATCAAAAGATCTTGGACTTGTCCTATCAACTGTTTGAGCACGATGCCATAACATTGGATCAATTAGTATCACGAAAGGTAACTTTGAAATCTAAAAATCATCAGAAGACTCTTTCGATTGCATTTGATGATTTTCCAAATTTAGTGATTTGGTCAACTACAAATCAGAGTCCCTTTATTGCATTAGAACCATGGAGCGGACTCTCTACATCACTGGAAGAATCTGACATATTTAATGCCAAACGAAATATTAGTTACATGGCTCCAAAAGAAGTTGATAAAAAACATTTTGATATTATTATCGACATAGATTAAACTTAAAATTCTTATAATGAAGCTACTCTCAATCCGTCTAATTTGTAAAGAAATAAACGGTTTGGGAGTTTTATTTCGAGGCTGGGCAAAAACTAGCTTCTCACATATAAAAAACGAGCAATTCCAATTAGGAGTTGCTCGTTTTCCATTTCATGCTTTATAATTATAATAACCACAAAACAACTAGAAAGGCATGAAAATGTATAAACAGTATAACACAAATCAGCTTAGTTTGGAATTAAATCTTTCTTGGGACTTACCTGCTACTCATGAGGCACGTCTGATTAGTCAGTTTGTGGATACTATTCCTTCATCCGTTCTATTGGAAGAAACTTCTCACACAGGTCGTCCAGCCTTTCATCCCGCTATGTTACTTAAAATGACCCTGTTCGCCTACGCTCGCCAAGTATTCTCTGGTCGAAAAATCGTTCAAATGAATGAAGAAGTTATTCCTATGAAATGGCTGAGTCAGGATACCTATGTCTGTTATCGGACCATAAACAGTTTTCGGGCTAGCACACACGCCAATCAGCTCATCAAAACTGCCTTCATCTACTTCACTCTCCTCCTCAGAGAGAATGGATTGATTGAAGATGAGGCTCTCTTCATTGACGGGACTAAGGTAGAAGCTGATGCCAACAAATATTCTTTCACATGGAAAAAGGCCGTTGAACGCTATGAAGATGCTTTGAATGGAAATATTTCAGCCCTTTATGACAAGCTAGTTCAAGAAGGGGTGAATACTGCCTTGTCCAAGGAAGAATGCCTCACTAGCGAGGGACTAAACCAACTCCTACAAGAAACCGAACAAGTATTGGACGAGGTGGAAAATGCTATCTCACAAGAGCCTAAAGTCATCAAAGGTGGCTCAGCCAACAGACAGAAACGAAGAAGAATTAAGAAACTAAAGAGAAAGTTGAAAGAGGATTTTCTTGTTCGGAAACAGAAGTACGAACGAGATAAACAGATTCTACAAGAGCGAAATTCCTATTCAAAAACAGATCCTGACGCTACATTCATGAGAATGAAAGAGGATCATATGAAGAACGGTCAGCTCAAACCTGGTTACAACCTCCAACTTGGCACAAACAGCCAGTTTGCCTTGGCTTACGGATTGTATCCGAATCCAACTGACACTCGTACACTCAAGCCTTTTCTTCAATCCATCCAAACCCTAGAACTCTTTCAACACATTGTCGCGGATGCAGGTTATGGTAGTGAAGAAAATTATAGCTTTATCCTTGATGACCTGGAGAAAACGCCTCTGATTCCCTACGGAACATATCAAAAAGAGCAGAAGAAAAGCTACAAGAAGAGTGATGCCAATCTTGAAAATTGGACCTATCTAGAAGATTCTGATCAGTGGATAAAGCCAGATGGTGTTGTGTATTCATTCAAGAATTATTCACGAAGAACGGATAAGTATGGATTTGAGAAAGATATTAAGATTTACGAAGCTGATCCAGTACAAGCTAGTGAGGAATTAGACCAATTAGCACGGACAGAGAAAGGAAAACTCAAACAAATTCGCTACAATCTAACCTGGAACTATTTCAAGAACCTTGTCAAAGACGAATTGACAAGTAAAGAGGGAGCCCGCATTTATGCCAAACGCAAGGTGGATGTCGAACCTGTATTTGGTAGGATGAAGGGTGTTTTTGGCGTGCGCAGAGTTCATGTCAGAGGTCAAAAAGTGGTTGAAACTGAGATAGGATTCCTCCTAATGAGCATGAATCTCACGAAATTGGCTAAGAAAATAGTCCAAGATAATAGAGATAAAAAGAAAAACACAGACAGTTCAGCTGGATTTCATCAAAATCAGCTTGAATCTATCTGTGTATTTTATTTACTGGCTAGTTTTTGCCCAGCCTCTTTTTGTTCTATTGTTGCAAACGTTTTCGTTGTGGGGTATAATATAAAAAATGCTGTCTAAAGATTAGGAGAAAGACATGAAAAGTTACAAAAACTAAATCTTCGATTTTTATGGTACATTGGTTGATATTCGTACAGATGAGAATAAACTAGAGGTCTGGAATCAGCTAACACAGATTTACAATGCTTTTGGTTGTTCCTATCGACCACGCCAGTTGAAAAATGCCTATCATCGTTTTGTAGAAGAGGCAGAGAGATCTCTCACGGAAACAGTGAGTTATCAGTATGTCGAAATTGATTTAGAAACAATCTTCATTCGTCTATTAACGGATGCACCAAATGAAAACCAAAGTACCAATAAACCGACTGATTTAGAGACTTTTGGACAAGTAGTAGCCACGATTTTCCGCGTGCTTTCACGTGAAAAGTTAGAGGCTTATGAAAATACCCTAACTAGTCTACAGACATTAAAGGATAGAGAAGCGCGATTATTTATTCTCTCCAATGCTCAACGAATTTTTACTCAGGCAGAAATTGAACAGACAGGTTGTGCTGATTTGATGGAAAAAATTTATATCTCTTCTGACTTTAAGATGAAGAAGCCTGAACCAGCGTTTCTTCAACTGGTTTTAGAGGAAAATAATCTTGATGTTGAGGAAACGGTTATGATTGGTAATGATTTGACATCCGATATAGCTATTGCTCATGAATTGGGAATGGATTCCATTTTGCTGAATACTTTCCCGTATAGTCAGGAAGAAATCGACTCTTATAGGAGACTTGGTTGGAACTTTGAGGTTGTTGGAGATATAGCGGAGCTATTGTAAATAAGCGATAGAACAGTAAAGAATATACATAAAATATATTATGTAAAAAAGGTAAAACTACTTTCATTTCAATGAAGGTAGTTTTGTCTTTTCTAGCCATTTTCTGGTATACTAGATAGGTATAAAATTTAGAAAGGTTCTGTTTTGGGGTATTCCCAAACAGTAGTCAGATCTTCTGGCTAGAGGTATTAGTTTCATGTCTCAAACCCACATTAATGTTATCGGAGCTGGCTTGGCTGGCTCAGAAGCTGCTTATCAGATTGCTAAACGCGGCATTCCTGTCAAACTCTACGAGATGCGGGGAGTCAAGCCGACCCCTCAGCACAAGACGGACAAGTTTGCTGAGTTGGTTTGTTCCAATTCATTCCGTGGTGATAGTTTGACCAACGCTGTCGGTCTGCTCAAGGAAGAAATGCGTCGTTTGGATTCCATTATCATGCGAGCTGGCGAGGCCCACCGTGTGCCTGCTGGCGGGGCTATGGCCATGGACCGTGAGAATTTTTCTCAAGCAGTCACAGATGAGATTCACAACCACCCGCTAATTGAGGTCATTCGTGGCGAGATTACTGAGATTCCCGAAGATGCGATTACAGTTATCGCGACAGGACCATTGACATCTGACGCCTTGGCGGAGAAGATTCACGCCCTCAACGGTGGCGACGGTTTTTACTTCTACGATGCGGCAGCGCCGATTGTGGACAGCTCGACCATTAACATGGACTTGGTTTATCTTAAGTCCCGTTACGACAAGGGAGAGGCTGCCTATCTCAATGCTCCGATGAACAAGGAGCAGTTCACCGCTTTCTATGAGGCCTTGATTTCAGCCGAGGAAGCACCGCTTAACTCCTTTGAAAAAGAAAAATATTTTGAAGGCTGTATGCCTATTGAGGTCATGGCCAAACGTGGTATCAAAACCATGCTCTATGGACCAATGAAGCCAGTTGGTCTGGAATACCCAGAAGACTACAAGGGACCTCGTGACGGCGAATACAAGACACCTTACGCAGTTGTTCAGCTTCGTCAGGATAATGCAGCGGGTAGCCTCTACAACATTGTCGGCTTCCAAACCCATCTCAAGTGGGGTGAGCAGAAGCGGGTCTTCCAGATGATTCCAGGACTTGAAAATGCTGAATTTGTCCGCTACGGCGTTATGCACCGTAATTCCTACATGGATTCGCCAAACTTATTGGAACAGACCTTTGCGACCAGGAAAAATCCAAATCTTTTCTTTGCAGGTCAAATGACAGGAGTAGAAGGCTATGTCGAGTCTGCCGCCTCTGGCTTAGTGGCCGGTATCAATGCTGTTCGCCGTTTCCGTGGCGAAGACCCAGTCATCTTCCCACAGACCACAGCCATCGGTGCTCTGCCATTCTACATCACCCACACTGAAAGCAAGCACTTCCAGCCTATGAATGTCAACTTTGGTATCATCAAGGAGCTGGACGGTCCGCGTATCCGCGATAAGAAGGAGCGTTATGAGGCAATAGCAGAGCGTTCCCTCAAGGACTTGGAAGAGTTTTTGGGTTATTGATGTATAGAAAGTTGCCGTAATGGAAGAAACGATTTTCATGTTAGAAGGGCATAATGGAGACTATTTTTCCTTAGAGGGATGCCCCTTATCAATGGGCTCCTCTTCTGACGGGGGAATCTCCATTGAAGCCAATCTTTATGTATCTGCGGGAGTTTTTCAAATCAATGGAGCTAAAGTTTATCTTTCAACTACCTTGCTAGAAAAGCTTTTTAAGGATTTGTACTTGATGCATGCCAGCTTATCAGGACAGGCTTGTTATAAACCTCAATTTGATGATGAATTGCAATTTGACATTAGTATACTAAATAGTGGGAAATTGCAACTAAAAGGAGTTTATCAAGAATACTCTTATGACTTTTCGCTGATGAAATTTGAAATGGAAAGTGACCAGACTTTTCTGGCACAACCATTACTGGATTTGAAAAAGTTTCTTGGTCATAAATTTTTAAAATAGCTAGATTATTGTTATTTGATAACGTGTGTTTTCACAAGGACTTGAAGCATTTTATAGGATATTACCATGATAAAAGAAACGATTTTCAAGTTAGAAGGACATAATGGAGATTATTTTTGCCTTCAAGGTCAGCCTGTCAGTCAGGATGAGAATGGAGCTGGTGGGAAAGATATCGCTGCGAAACTGAGTTTATCAATGGGCTATTATCAAGTGGAGAACTGGCGTAATGAACTAACCTTGGTGTATCAAACATTAAAAGGTCAAGCATCCTATCATTCTTATTATAAAAATATTGCTTTTACCATAGAGGCAGAAATGGGAGGCCGGCTTCGTTTTTCTGGCATTTATCAAGAATACTGTGATGACTTTGCCTCCCTAGCCTTTGAAATGAATACTGACCAGAGCTATTTACCACAAGTTCTAGCAGATATAGATGCCTTTTTGGAACAGTTGGGATAGTCTATCCCCAGACACCTTCGGGTGTCTTTTGTGTTATACTGGGATTAGAAAAGCGAAGGAGAAACACGATGAATCACGTTACTTGGAAGGGAATTATTCTGCAGAAACAAGGTCTGTTAAACCCCCAGTCTGTCCAGCAAATCTGCCAAAATCTCAATGGTTTGCAGGCACAGTTTCAGCTCTATGTTCATGTCGGATTTCGTAACCGTATGACAGCGGAGGATTTTCATGAGGGTAGCTGGCAGGAGGAGTTGACACGCCAGTGGTCCATTCGGCGAACGGTTCATGCCTATCTCAAGTCGGAAATTCCCCTCTATATCCACGAGGGGCGGCTGGCCAGCACCGACTACCTAAAGACAGAAGGACGGGACGGGTTTAGCCCTCAAACCAAGCAGAAGTATCACCAGCTGATTTTAGAAGCCCTTGAACAAGGTCCTATGACCCGTGAGGATCTCAAGGCCCTTTGCCGTGCGGAAAAGATGACGCAGGAAGAAGAGAAGCAGGTCTTTAATGCCTGGGGCGGCCTCTTTCGCTACATGGTAGAGCGTGGAGAAGTCTATCAAGAATACGGTGCCAAGCGTTTTCACCGACTGACAGACTTTCAACCACTTTCGCGGGAAAAAGCAGAGCTGGAAATCGCTCGACGGTATTTTGCAGGTTTTGGACCTGTCAGTCTAGCTGATGCTCGTTACTATTTTAAGGAAAATAAATCGACAGTCCTAAAATGGATGAAGCAATTAGATTTAAAAACCGTTGAGGTAGCAGGAGAAGAACGCTTTTATCTTGGAGAATTAGAAGAAGCAGAACTGCCTGACTGCCTCTTCGTTGCAGGATTTGACCAACTCTTACTAGGTTATGAAAAGAAAGCCAATCCCTTCTTTGATCACAAGCATATCCGCCAGATTTATACACTGACAGGCATTGTCAAACCCGTTGTTTTCTACAAGGGACGCTTGGTTGCGACCTGGCGACGAGATAAGGACAGGATTGAACTGGCAATCTTTGAAAATCTGACCAGTCGTGAACAGAAAGAACTGGAATGTTACCGTCAAGTCTACGAGGAACGCTTAAAAACGGAGCAAAAATTGTTCGGAAAATCCGAAAATTGCAAATAAATAACTAAATTTTCTGAATATTCCAGAAAAACTATGATATAATACTTAAAATACGTAAGGAAGAGATAGATATGAATAAGTCTTACTTTTATTTGGACATGAGAACTCATGAATTAGATGTACCATTTACAGGAAGAAAACGTCGAGTCCGTGTTTTATTGCCGAAAGGATATGCTGAAAATACAGAAGAGACCTATCCCGTTGTCTATTTCCACGATGGGCAGAATGTACTCTACAGTAAGGAAGCTTTTTCAGGTCATTCATGGAAAGTCATCCCAACTATTAAGCGTAATCCAGACATTGCAAAAATGATCGTAGTGGCTATTGATAATGATGGTGCTGATCGCATGCATGAATACGCTGCTTGGAAGTTTAGTGAGATGGGGATTCCTGGGGTGCAGTTCGGTGGTAAGGGAACCTTGTATGCTGAATTTGTGATGGATGTCGTCAAACCATTTATTGATCAAGAATACCGGACAAAATCTGATAAAGTTCACACTGCAATGATTGGCTCATCGTTGGGAGGCAATATCACCCAGTTTATGGGATTGGCTTATCAGAACCAGATTGGCTGTCTGGGTGTCTTTTCATCTGCCAACTGGCTTCATCAAGATGCTTTCGACCGTTATATTGAACGTCAACAATTAGATTCAGATCAACGTGTCTACATCTATGTTGGGACAGAAGAAGCAGATGATACAGATAAAACGCTGATGGCTGGCAATATCAAACAAGCCTATATTAATTCGTCTTTAAGCTATTATCGACAGTTGATTGCTGGCGGTGTTAAATTGGACAACATAACCTTAGAAGTTGTTTCGGGAGCTGTTCACAATGAGGAGGCTTGGGCGCTCTATTTGCCAGCTTGCCTACGATTCCTAAGCGAACATTGGTCATAAAACAAAAATATTTAAATAGGAGGCTTTACTATGCACGTTGAATTTTTAAGTCATTGGTCTGGAAATCTTGGCCGAGAAATGAATCTAAATCGTTATGGTCACGCAGGGATTCCTGTTGTTGTCTTTGCCTCATCAGGCGGTTCTTACAATGAGTATGCAGATTTTGGGATGATTGAAGCTTGCCGTGGCTCTATAGAGGCAGGTCATGTTCAATTTTTCACCCTAACCAGTTATGATAAGGAAAGCTGGTTGGCGGACTGGAAGTCAATTCATGACAAGGCAGAAGCTCACCGTGCTTATGAACGCTATGTGATTGAAGAAGCTATTCCATTTATCAAACATAAAACAGGCTGGTTTGATGGCATGATGACGACTGGTTGCTCGATGGGTGCCTACCACGCGCTGAATTTCTTCCTCCAGCATCCAGATGTTTTCACAAAAGTTATCGCTCTATCAGGTGTCTATGATGCTCGTTTCTTCAACAACAATCAAGACTATGGCAATGACGATGCTGTTTATCAAAACTCACCATCTGACTATATCTGGAACCAAAACGACGGCTGGTTTATTGATAAATACCGCCAGGCTGATATTATCGTCTGCACGGGTTTGGGCGATTGGGAACAAGACGGTCTGGACTCATTCTACAACCTCAAACGTGCCTTTGAAGAGAAGAATATCCCAGCTTGGTTTGATACTTGGGGAACAGATGTGGCCCACGACTGGGTTTGGTGGAGAAAGCAAATGCCATTCTTCCTTCATTCTATCGGACTTTAAGCTAGAAAGGACTACCTATGAATTATCTCGTTATTTCACCTTTTTATCCAGAAAATTTTCAACCATTCACCATTGAATTGGCTAAAAAAGAAGGCGTTACGGTTCTAGGTATCGGACAAGAACCGTACGATCAATTGCCTGAAGAACTTCGTAATGCCTTAACAGAATACTTCCGTGTTGAGAATCTTGAAAACTTGGATGAAGTCAAGCGTGCAGCAGCCTTTCTTATTTACAAGCATGGTCCAATCGACCGAGTGGAATCACACAACGAGCACTGGTTGGAAAATGACGCCGCACTCCGTGAACAATTTAATATTTTTGGAGCTAAGCCAAGTCATCTTAAAAAGACAAAATTCAAGTCTGAGATGAAGAAATATTTCTCCAAAGCAGGAGTTCCTGTTGTGCCAGGTATGGTTGTCAAAGCAGAAAAAGATATTGAAAAGGCCGTGAAAACAATTGGCTTTCCGATGATTGCTAAGCCAGATAATGGTGTTGGAGCATCAGGTACCTTTAAACTCACAAAGAAAGCTGACTTGGAAACCTTTAAAGAAGCCTGGGATGGACAAACAGCCTATTTCTTTGAGAAATTTGTCAACTCAAGCATTATCACAACCTATGATGGATTGGTGGATAGCAAGGGAAATGTTGTTTTCGAAACAGGTTTAACCTATGTTCATACTCCTCTGGAGCTAATGTTGTCTAGAAAGGACAATGCTTACTTCATCGAGAAAGAACTGGATCCAAAACTAGTAAAATATGGTCGAGCGATTATCAAAGCTTTTGGTATGAAAGAGCGTTTCTTCCATATTGAATTTTTTAAGGATGGTAAAGATTATATTGCTATTGAATACAATAACCGTATGGCTGGTGGCTTCACTGTAGAAGCTTACAACTATGCGCATTCGATTGACCTTTTCCGTGATTATGCCAATGTAGTGACAGGTGGAACAGTTGAGGAACGTAGATTTGAACCACAATACTGCTTGGTAGCAACTCGCCGAGATACGACTGACTATGTTCACTCAGCAGATGGCATTCATCAACAATTTGCCGGTAAGATTAAAACCGTCAAACGCATGCCAGACGCCTTTGCAGAGCTACAAGGGAATGATGCCTATCTCCTTGTGACGGAAAGCAAGGAAGAATTAGACAACATGATTGCCTTTATTGGGGAGACAAACTAGAATAGATTGAAAGACGCCAGAAATGGTGTCTTTTTTTCTTATGGCTTCGAGCCAGTTTTTCTCGTAGAGAAAAACAAGAAAACCACCAGCTATGCTGGTGGCTGACAAGGCTTTGAGCTTCCATTTCTTTTTCCTGATATAATCTAATTGTTCAGGTTAGATAAAGGAGGAAAAAGAAATGGCTAAAACCAGTTACAGTTTATCACATACCAAATGGATGTACAAATATCACATAGTTTTCACACCTAAGTACCGTAGAAAA
>NZ_JAOTGB010000020.1:0-36357 GCF_044427425.1 Streptococcus sp. 2018WUSS126
GGAGTAGAACAATTTCTAGTTTCTCAGAGACAGACTTTGGACTTCTTTTGGACATAATAAAACTCCCTTTATAGTTTCTAGTGAAAATTTTTGTTTTTTCACTGTCCACTATAAGGGGAGTATATCAGTGTGAACCATGAAGTGTTGTTCTGCTGTATTGTAGCTGGTTCTTAACGTTTTGAGAATTTCGCTATTGAAAACAAAGAATTCTTAACCCTTACAAATCCCGTTATATCAACATTTACAAAAATGAAACTTCCATGAAAATGGACTAAAATCCACTGATTTGGATAAAATTGACACCAATTAACACCATAAAATAGACTAGTCAACCACTTCATTTGAGGTGGTTTTTACTTTGATTTTACAAAAGAAAATGCAAAATCTTTAATTCAAAATTGTCACCAACTTTCAATTTGATTGACCTCTTTCTTTTTATACTAGTTAACTCTAATCATGCTAACTTCTGTAAAAGTAGTCATCTTCTTTATATTGGATTAGAGATTGGCCTAATACTAACCTAGGCCTCATATAATTTGAAGAATCCTCAAATTCGGAAAAATCAGAAATTTTATGTCCCGCCTGCAATAAAAACATGTTACGCCTATCACCAAACTTTCCTCTAATATATAGAATAGGTAAACTCTCATTAACAGCTTTTCCAGTCACCAGCAATTTAGAGTTGTTAACTATTGTTTAAATTTATCTTTTAATAAATCATAAAGTGTTCGAAAATCATTTGGAATTGATGATTTTTTAATACTATGTACTTTCTTTATAGCATCTAGAAGTTTATTAACATCAGAAAAGTATTCTTTTACAAAGTCACTTTTTTACGGATTCTAAATTTATTTTATTTGCATGTCAGGTATCCATACGTTACAATTTATAAAAGCTAAACTCACTTTTGAGTTCCGAGCAGTTGTTGTTTGCTGATTCCGTGGCCAAAGGGATGGCATCATGAATCACCATATCTTATCACTGTTACTCAACATTCACGCTAATACTCACAATCTCCTTTGTCTGAGAGTTGAAAATCACAGAATAGGCATATACTTCGCCTTTTTCATGGAGACTGGTTTTAAGTGCAGAAACACTTACAATATTTTCAAAAGTTTCCTGCTGTTTTTCTTCGGAATCAAGTGATACAAATTCATTTTCCTTGATTTGTTTACCTACACTATAGGAAAAATCGCCTTCATCAAACGTTACATCGTACTCGCTGGAAATAATTTGATTTGCTGCTTTAATCACTTGCTTTTCCTCGTCAGAATAAGTTTCATTTTTCATTGAACATCCTGATAGCATACATAAGACCACAACTGCGGCAAACAATACGCTAAATATTCTCTTCATTCTTTTAACTCCTTTCATAATCCTGATACACTTTACGGAAAACAGCTTTTCGATAGGAAGCATCGATCCCAAAATAAATTCCCGTCTGCAATACAAGCAGCACAACTGTACACCAGAAAGCTACCGGAATATTTGAAACAATCGCAAATCGTTCGCTAATAAAAATTCCAATCCAAAGGTAAATCAGAGCAACAAGGAAAGGAACCAACAAAATCAAGGATGTTACCTTGCGCAATGCAGAAGATAACTCTTTCTTGGACAACCCGATTTTTACAATTCCTTTGTACTTTTTGCATTCTGCATCCAACTCCGAATATAGTCTGGAGTATATAAAGCTTGCAACTGCAAGAATAAACGTGAAGCACAGCATACTGCCGATATATAACGTCAGATTGTTCTGCAGCTGGCTGGTGCGATAGTAGCTGTACGCAGTTATCACATTTGCATCTCTGTTTTCAATACTGGTTTTCAATGAGTTTTCAACCGCTTCGGGACTATGACTATTCATTTCCCAGTTATCATAAACAAATGCTGTGATAGTCTTGCTGTCCATCTGTGGCTTCAAAGCATCAAAAACTGAATCATTTACAATGCAAACATTGGTTGTGAAACCGGACAGCATAATGGTTGCTTCTGTATATCCTTCTACAGACAGATCAAAACGATTTTCATCCATAAAGGACTGAATATCTGACGGAATCTTTTTGACGGTTTCTCCTGCATTTCCAGCAACGAGAAAAACGCCGTCTTCTGAAACTGTCACTGTTTCTCTACCGAGAAACTTCATTATGATGTTGTAATCACTTGCAGACATCATCGCAGAACGGGTTGGGTTAGCCTTATTGTACCAAAGGTTAAATACAGCTTTTTGATAACCGGGCAAGTCTTGCAGTTCCTTTTCAATCACAGCCACGTCGCCGGCAACATCTGCATTTTCTGTCCAGGCATTATAACTTATAGCATAGGGCATGATCTTCTCCGTTTCTGTTTTCACATTTGTCGACATGGAAAACAGGAGGATGATGGAAAAGAATGAAATAGCATACAATACAGCGGAAATTGTCATTGTCTGCGCATTTGCTCTCAGTTTTGCTTTTTTATCGCTGCTATAAAGCAAACGTCCTCTTGCATGACTTTTTTTTGAAAGGGCAAGGGCCATACGCATTCCATAGGCAAACATCAAATAAGTTCCAGTGATAATGGTAAAAACCAACACCAAAGCAGTCACACTGTTGTCCTGAATCTGTTTAGCCATCTGTGTCCCGCTTGTAAAAAGCCAAACCATAAAACCAAATAAAACTAAAAATACAATAAGAAGGGGTAACAGTTTCTGTGGCTTTTCACCGGTTACTTCGGTTTTTAATAAACGTACCACCTCTTTCTTGCGAATCAGCCTTGGCGTAAAAAAAGCAATCGCTAAAAAGACAATTCCCAAGACAATAACAGTAGTAATGATTGCCTGAACAGGGAAATAGAAAGTAAAGTCGGATACGCCGATAACTTTATTTGCAATGTCCAAAAAGAATTTTGAAAACACAAATCCCAGCAAAATCCCCGTTACGATAGATGCAAATCCAACAATCATGTTTTCCAGAAACACAAGTTTGTTAACCTGCTTTTTTGATGCGCCCAAAATAGTGATCAAACCGAACTGGCGACTTCGAGCCTTCAGAAAACATCCCACAGAGTATGAAATAAAGCAAACGGAAAATCCAATGGAAATAAGCTCGCCTACTATAAGGATCAACCCCATGGTGCTGTCTCGGTCAATGATACTCATGGCCGGGTGAAACGACAGCACTGTGAACAGGAAAAATACAAATACAGAAAACACGCAGTTCACGAAGTAATAAATATAGTTTCTTCTGTCACGGCTGATATTGTTGCGGGCAAAGTCAAATAAGGTCATGCGGTTCACCTCCCAAAAGACTCATAGCATCCACAATCTCCTGTTGAAAAGTCCTTCGATTTCCATCGGAGACAATTTCCTGGTATAACTGTCCGTCTTTGATAATCAGGACGCGCTTGCAATAGCTCGCCACAAAAGAATCGTGCGTTACCATCAGGATAGTGGCATTTTTCGTTTCGTTGAGCATCCGGAATAATTCCATAACATCTTTCGTAGCCTTGGAATCGAGATTTCCGGTAGGTTCGTCTGCCAGAAGCAAAGACGGATTGGTTACAACGGCACGGGCAACCGCGGTACGCTGTGCCTGCCCTCCGGATATTTCAAAAGTGCGTTTGGAAAGGAGAGGCTCAATTCCTAAAAGTGCAGCAACCTCCGCGGTGCGCTTTTTAATCTCAGGAACAGGAACACCTTCCAATGTCAACGGCAGCATGATATTTTCGCCCACTGTCAAAGTATGCACCAAATTGAAGTCCTGAAATACAAAGCCCAAGGTATTCCGTCTAAAATGTGCCAGTTGGTCGTCATTCATTTCGTGGGGATCTTCACTATCAATGCAGACACTGCCGCTGGTAGGGTGATCGATGGTAGAAATCACATTTAAAAGAGTGCTTTTACCACTACCGGATGGTCCCATAATGGCGACAAATTCTCCTTTTTCAATACTAAAGTTAATATCATTCAAAGCGGTATATGGAACTTTTCCCTCATATACTTTACCAAGATGTTTTGTTGTTAAAATTGACATCTTTACAACCTCCTTCATTGTTCTGCATTTAGTATAGCTGATATCTCAAAAAATAAAAATCGAGAAAGATTACGGAACATGACAGTTTTGTAATCTTTCTCGAAATGCTATATTTCACTTTTTGCATGAAAATAAATAGTAAATGTACTTCCTTTTCCTAATTCTGACTGCACCATTATGGTATGTCCCAGATAATCCAGGCTTTGTTTTACCATATACAAGCCCAATCCGCTTGATTCTCCGCGCAGGCGTCCATTCTGTCCCGTAAAAAACAAATCAAAAATTCGATTGAAGTCACGAGGATCAATGCCACATCCTTCATCTTGGATACTCAATGAAGTACATTCTTCTGATCTGTCAGCACGGACGGTAATTTTCTTTCCTTCATCACTATATTTGATAGCATTGGTTAAGAGTTGGTACAACACGAAACGAAGCCATTTGGAATCGCTGTACACCACCAAATCATCTGCAATCTCAAGTTTTGGAAAAATTCCTTTTGTAATAAATGAGCTTTTTAACTCGTTGATACAATCTTTACACATACTGTGCAAATTCACTTTTTCGGAATGAAAATCATTTTTTATTGCATCAAGTTTATACATATTCAAAACCTGATCCAAATCATATTGTATTTGCGCCGCTGATTGTGTTATTTTACGAAAATCCGAATCGCCTTTTTTGTTTTCTGAAACCAGACGGATCACGGATAAAGGCATTTTTAATTGATGCACCCAGCGATAAATCATGATCTTACTCTGCTTTTGCTTGTCCTCCATACGAGCTAACCGGTTTAAATATAACCTGTGCTGTTCCTCAACTAACTTCCGATAGTGCTGTTCCTCGCGGCCTTTGGGTTCGCTGATTAGAAAATCCTCCAAGGTCTTGTTTTCATTACAAAGGATTTCATAAAAATCCCATGTGGAATATAGCCGGTAAAGCAAGAAGCACAATAAAATAAACAGAGATAAAAATACATAATACCACCATGTTCCTCCGGGATTTCCACTAATTAAAGTCAAATAAACAATCATAATGGAAACCGGCGCTGCTAAAAAAAGAAGAATTACCCATAGGTGATCCAAAACAAAACATTTTAAATGTTTTGCAAGTTTTTTATTTTTCATGACGTGAATCTCCTATGCGATAACCAACGCCTCTGACGGTTTTAACAGCAAGGGTGGAGCCAATGCGCTCTAATCGTTTGCGAATCCGGCTGATTGTCACATTCAAGGTGTTTTCTTCTACAAAACTCTCATCATCCCAAATTTCATTCAGCAGTTCCTCACGGCTTACAATATTCGGATAATTCTGAAACATCACCCGGATCACACCTGCTTCTGTTTTGGATAGTTCCGTCATATGTCCATGACAAGACAATGTTAATTTGCTTTTTGAAAAAATACAATCTTCACATTGTAATTCATCTGCGTTGAAACTTGAATACTCTCCATATGTGCGGCGGAGGACGGCGGAAATTTTTGCTGTGACCACTTCAAAAGAAAATGGCTTTGTAATATAATCATCCCCTCCGTTCATAATGGCATGAACTTGATCGGAGTCTGTATTTCTGGCAGAAAGAAGTATAATCGGACAAGGACTGATACTTCTGATCTTATTACACCAATAGAAACCGTTATAGACAGGAAGATTGATGTCCAGCAAAACCAGATGGGGATTTTCCAGCTTGAATTCCTCAATTACATTTTTTAAATCTTTACAGCAATAGACTAAAAAACCGAACCGTTGTAAATGGTCTGAGAGAAGTCCGGCAATATCATGGTCATCTTCTATAATCATAATTTTATAATCCATATTTATCTCCTTTTCCCGTCTAAAAATTTAACAACGAAATAACCGTACCCGCCAACCAAAGAAGAAATAACACGATAGGCACTGCTTTATATTTGAGAATAATTGCGATATACTCTCTGATAAACGCATTCGGCCAATAATAAAAAGCTGTTTTGCACCCAACACCATCCGCTTTTAATCCAACCTGTTTTGCATATGTCCCAGTTCGAAAAACATGATAATCATTTGTTACAAAAATCACACGGTACTGGGACATCATCTGATCCATAATTTTTTTTGAGAACATCATGTTCTCAAGAGTTGTGGTGGACTGATCTTCCATGATAATGTTATGCTCAGAGATTCCTTTTTCCAGAAGATAATTTTTCATGGCTTCGGCTTCAGATATATTTTCATCACTGCCCTGGCCGCCTGAAACTATAATTTTTGCTTTTCTCCCGGAACTCTCAAATACCTCAATTCCCTTATTCAATCTTCCAGCCAGCAGAGGGGAGACCCTTTCGCCGTTAAGCAGCCCAGCACCATGTACGATAATAAAATCACAGTTTTTGTTTTTCGGCAAAAGGTGGTAGAGCTGTGAGTAAATGAAGAGTGCTGAAAAAGTAAAAATAACATACATCGCGATGAGGGCAATCAATACAACCATTGACATCGTAATAGTCGATAAATTTTTAGCTGAAATCGTTACTGCCACAGCAACGAATGCGCCCCAAATTCCAACTCCAAACGCAATAGATAAACTGTGTACCAAACTGAAACGTTCTCTTTTTATTGCAATCACTCCTGCATAGATAAAGACAAAGGAAATAAACAGTAAAATCAACGGGATGACTGTATACAGAACTATATTAAGTAAAGTATTAACTATTGTCCCATTTGTAGCATAAGCCACTGCAACAAATAGCGATGCTAAGCTCAATGCAAGAAAGATTGAATTTCTGAAAGCACGTTTTTCCCTCAAAAATGAACCTATAAATATAGCCGTAAAAGCCCCAAATATAATCCAATATATCATTTTCTATTCCTCCGAATGCCAATTACATTTATATCGCTGATCAAGGGGCTTCTGTGTTTGTTTGGGTATTAGCCAAATACGATTTAAATGCACTACACCTTTGATACGGTTTTCTTTACAAAGTTTCTGCACTCGTCGATCTGACAAGCCCCATAGTTTTGCTGCGTCTTGTACAGTCATATACTCGAACATTGCCGTCCTCCTTAATCCATCTACTTATATTATAGACGTTTAGCCGAATAATATCAAGTTTTTTAGTAAGATACAATACCGGCAAGCAACTTTATTATGCGAGCAATCTTCGCGAGCAGGTTTTGCGCGGTTCGCAAAACATCGGTTCGTTAGAACCGACTGCAAGGAAAAAAGAAAGCATCGAGCTTTCTTTTTGGGCTGCAAGCCTACGTGTTTAGCGTGAGTAAACTATCGTTACTCACGCTAAACACGTATCTCATCAAAAATGAGATTATCTCAATAATAACATCAGTAGAATAAATAAAAATAGGCAGAAAATATCGAAATCTCCTGCCCTTTACTTATTCCACTGACTTCTTTACTATTCCACTTTTTGAGAAAAAATGGATGGTTATATTCGTCCATAAACATAAACTAAGCGGCAGTTTTAAGTTAGCCATCTTTTACGACTGAATCGGTTACTTTACTGGCTCATCTTTCATAGAAAAATGGATTTCTCTATGAACCAACAAGTCAAGTTTTCATGGTTTTCTTTAGTATTCCAACATTACTGAAAATATGGATTATTCTAAAAGTCCATATCGCAAATCAAAGTGGGCTACTCTAATACACCATTATTTCTATCATAATGGACCTCTATTCAAATCCACTTTTTAAGAAAACTTAGACTTCTTTACTATTCCACATTTAGCGATAAAATGGGAAACTCTACTTAACCATCTTTTAGCTAGTAATGGACTAGTTTCACTATCAATTGATTCGTTAAGGTAATGGATTTTTGAAAAGTCATCTTTTACCTTTTTAAGTTATACTATTTCCTTTCTACAGAATTGGCATGTCGAATACTTTTCAGCTTCTTATCTATTCACAGAAAAATATTTCTGTGTTTTTTTGATTTTGAAAATGTGGCATAGTAATATCGTAAAAATTGAATGACTAGAGCTAAACACTATCTGGTGTTTTTTCAACATCAGATAGACAGGAGGAAATAGTGCGATTTCATATTCGTAAGGTTCAATTATTTCAAAAATAATGACTCAGTTATTCAACTAACAAAATATAGAAAGGAGTTTTTAGGCCGTAGGTCTAGATAAAGTAACAAAGATATAGTCACAATCAAATTGAAATATTATTAAATAAATTCTGCATCATAAAGGAGGAAATATTACTGAGTCCATAGTTATAATCCAGTTTTACGAATAGCGAAACCAAAGCAAGAAATCGTTCAAATCGAAAAAATACAAAAAATAAACGTTATAAAGCGTTTCAATTATTCAAGCTCTAGAATCCAAATTGAGCATTGGAGTAGTCTTCTCCAATCAAAAAAACATAAAGAACACCTGCCGCAGCAGGAAGACACTGTTTTCGGAAGTATCGCGTTAATCGAAAACACCTCAACCATTGGTACAAAAAAGAAAGGAGTCAGTTATGACTAAAAATAAAAAAAGACGATCACGTTCAGATCGTAGAAAAATGAAAAAACATGCGATAGAAAAACAAAACAAAGCGCTAAAAACACCAGAAGGCCGACTTCAGTTTGTCAATTCTCAAGGAGTTTCAAGTTTAAAGAAACGATTCAAAAAAGGAAAAGGCATTAAGCGTAAAGAGGCCAAAGAAACAGGAGATGACATTGAGTTAATCCACACTCATCGTACACTCCATAACTATTCGGGTTCATGGCATTGTTTTGCAAAATGGGTTTCAATTCACATTTCACCAGAACAGTTAATGGTATTAGGTAATGTTGAAAAAGATACGGAAGGTTGGATAGAACTTATCAATCAATACTTACAATATTGTATAGAGATTGGTTTAAGTCCATATACACAAGCTACCTACAAAGCAGCATTGGCCAAAGTTCTCGGAGTTTCCTCAACTAATTTCATCGCTACACAACCACGTACACGTGCAAATCGCATGAACAATCGTGTATTACATATAGACTATCGTTTATCCAACAAAAATAACGACTACTGGCATAAAGTAGTTGTCGCAACAGGCTTACGTAAAAGTGAACTGATCCATGTCACTGGTGATGCTATGCAACGTGGCCGTGATGGTCGTTGGTATTTAAATTTAGACGGCCGTAAACATCACACAAAAGGACGCAGAGATCGCTGGTCTCCAATCATGGCTACTAGTCAAGAGGAGGAAGAGTGGTTAGTCGCTATTTTCCAACGAGCAGGAGAAAAGAGAGTGTTTCATGTTCCCAAAGATTTAAGTCTCGACGATTTTGATGGAAAGAAAGTTCCCACTGCATTAAAGCCACATAAGTATCGTGCTGAGTATACAGAGCGTGTTTATCGCAGTGTAGCACGCGAAATTTCCAAGATTAGAAATCGTAAAGAAGTTATCCATCTGCGTAAAGAGTTAGTTGGCATCTCACTCGACAGAAAAGCTTGTAAAATTGTGACAAAGGCTCTGGGACACAATAGACCAGAGGAATTTCCTCGTTCCTACGCTTATATTTTATTGAAACGCTAGGTAACATTGCACATTTTTCAAAAATCTATCCTCAATTCATTACACATGTGGCATAACACTTGTATCTAGAAAATGAAAGGAATTCTATATGTTACCTCAAAATAATTCTCCTCTTCTGTTAAATAGACAACAAGCAGCGGAACTACTTGGAATAGATCCTAAATCATTTGATAAGTACATCAGAAGCCACCCAGACTTTCAATACTTTATGGTGGGAAAACAAGAGCGCTATTTGAAGTCAAAACTGATTAAATTTATTGAAAGCCACTGCGATTGACGGATAATGATTGATAAAATTAGATTTTTCATATATCCTATATGTGACTAGTCTATTTTATCAATCATTTTTTATAGAAAGGCTGATAAAATGGCAACAATAACAAAACGTAGTAACTCTTACCGTGCAACTGTATCACTTTATAAGAAAGGAGAATATAAACGAGAAACCAAAACCTTTAGCAACAGAAAGATGCTGAGCTTTGGACATTAGAAATGGAACTTAAAAAAGGTCGTGGCAAGAACATTGCCGAACGATCCACCCTATTTCCTGATTTTTATAGAAATTGGGTCCATACGGTCAAGAAAAATGACGTTCGCGAAGCCACCTTTATAAACTATAAACGAACTCTCGTAGTAGTTGATGACCTTTTGGATGGTATTCAACTTAAACACCTTGACGATCTCGTCACGCAAAAGAAATCGACCAATATGCTGAAACCCACTCTAAAAAAACAGTAAAAGAACTTGTTCTTAAAATCCGTGGTTCATTGAAATATGCGTATGCTCGTGGTTTGATTAGCAATGACTTTGGTCATCTTTTAAAAGCAAAAGGGCAAGAACAAGCTAAACGAAATATTCCACTATCTATCACAGAATTTAAAAAACTCAGACAATACTGCCTAAGTCATACAGAGGATGAATTTAATGTTCTTGTTGTTCTCGCCCTTGAGACAGGAGCAAGACATGGAGAACTTTTAGGAATTAAAAAAGAAGATATTTTTGAATATGGTATCAAAATTCTTCGATCAATTAGTCCAACTAATGACGATACCCAGCTTAAAACCAAACATTCTAAGCGTGATATTTCCATCAACGAAGATGTTTATCAAGCTGTGACAAAACTTGCACAAACAAAAGAAGGCTATATCTTTGATTGGAATGGATTCAAGCAAGCTGGTCAACTTCAAAAGCTGTTAAAACAGTTGGGATTAACAAAAACGACATTTCATGGACTTCGTGACACGCATGCCTCATTTCTCTTTTCAAAAGATATTAGCCTAGACTATATTTCTCGTCGTCTAGGTCATAACTCAATCTTAACAACACAACAGTATTATCTAGAATTGATGCCAGAAAAAAAGCACCAGCAAGATGCCGATGCTTTAAGTCTCTTAAACGACTTATCACTATAATTAACACCAACTGACACCAAAAAGGTGCCACAATCGTTGGTATAATAAGGTTTTGATTAACGTTTTGAGAACTGGCTAGCTTTACGTGCTTTCTTAAGACCCGGTTTCTTACGTTCAACCATACGAGCGTCACGTGTAAGAAGACCTGCGCGTTTCAATGAATCGCGGAAATCTGGGTCAACTTGAAGCAATGCACGCGCGATACCGTGACGGATCGCACCTGATTGGCCACCGTAACCACCACCGTTCACGTTGACGAAAACATCGTATGAACCTTGGGTTGAAGTAACTGCGAATGGCTGGTTGATAACCAAACGAAGGTCAGCGTGTGGGATGTACTCTTCTACATCTTTTTTGTTTACTGTGATTTTACCAGTACCTGGGACCAAACGTACGCGTGCAACCGCGTTTTTGCGACGACCAGTACCTGTGTATTGTGCTTGTGCCATTTAGATTACGTCCTTTCCCTTAGATAAGACCTGAAATATCAAGTACTTCTGGTTGTTGTGCAGCGTGAGTGTGCTCGCCACCTACAAACACTTTCAGTTTCATGCCTTGTGCACGACCAAGAGTGTTGTGTGGAAGCATACCCTTAACTGATTTTTCAATCAAACGAACAGCGTTCTTAGAACGAAGTTCACCTGCAGTGATAGATTTCAAACCACCTGGGTGCAATGAGTGAGTGTAGTATACTTTATCAGTTGCTTTTTTACCAGTCAATTTCACTTTCTCAGCGTTGATAACGATAACGAAGTCACCAGTATCAGTGTGAGGTGTGAAAGTTGGTTTGTTTTTACCGCGAAGAACGCTAGCAACTACTGCTGAAAGGCGTCCAAGAGGTACATCAGTAGCGTCTACTACATACCATTTACGTTCAACTTGGCCTGGTTTAGCCATAAATGTTGTTTTGTTCATGATTTCTCCTATACGAATCGTTTTTGTTTACTGGGCGGATGTTCCGGTCCGCGGGTATTTGGAAGGTTCCGGGGCCTTTCAAATGGGGTAAACAATACCGTCTACCATTTTATCAAATCTACTAGTCTCCGTCAAGCTATTTTACTTTACTTTTTTTATTTTTTGAAAGATAGCAGAGCTGCTGAGAATGAAAGCCTTATCCGGTTTACTTTTCCTACTGCCCTAGCTGTCCAGGCAAGACCAGCTTCTCCTTATAAGGGAAGGTTTTATCAAATTCTTCCAAGACCAATTCATCCACTGTGTAACCCGGCGGATCTGTAAACCACCAGTCTCGGTCATCTAAAGCTTCTGGTTGGAACAACTTGACCAAGAAATAACCAGCTTCTGGGTCCGCCTGATAGCGAATGCCGACCTCCTTACCCTTGACAAAACCAAATCGACTGTAGTAATCAGGAAAACCTGTAATGGCCACCATGACTGCTCCGCTATTTTCCGCTAAAGCCAACGAATGCTTTAACAGTGCCTGACCGTAACCTCGGCCTTGCTGATCTGGCGAGATGCTAAAGGGACCAAAGGTCAGACTGGGCAGGCGAGCGCCGTCTGCCGTGATCTCCGACGCGACATAGAGGATATGCCCCGCCAGCTGACCGTCGGCTTCCGCGACAAGATTGAGGTCTTTTATGACGTGTTTTTGCTTTCGTAATTGATGCACAATCAGATGCTCCGTCGCACTCAGATAATAGTCCTTCAGTTTACTTTTAGTACAAGGCAACGAGTTGCAGACAGTACTGGAATACGGCAAAACGAGTTAACGATGTAATAAAAGATAAACTGACGGACGAAAGACATTCCAAAAAACCTCCCGTGTTGGCTCCTCAACTTGGCGGTAATCTCTTTCTTCTTCTCTTCTGATGATTAGTGACATCTTATCTCCTTTTGATTGTCCTATTCTGCAATATGTCGCTGCCACACAAAAAGGAATACATCTTTGCAAGAAATATCCCTTAGAATCTAGGCTCTCATTTCTGTCCCAATTGATAAAATAGCTAGGACTCCTGTCCCTGTATGAGTGGCAATAACTGGTCCTAATTCTGTCAATAGAACATCAGAAACACGGTCGTCTTCCAATAAACTAGATTTGACGCCCTCTGCCGCCTCAATATCACCCGTATAAGCAACCATGACTGTAGAATGATCCAAGTTGTCCAAGGTCAGGTTCAACATTTCTTTGATTCCTTTTTTACGACCACGGATTTTAGCAATAGGCACAAGTTTCCCTTCTACATCTAGTGAAAGCAGAGGTTTGATATTCACTAAGCCACCAATAAGGCCTGCTGTTTTCGATAAGCGACCACCACGCACCAGGTGGTTAAGGTCATCGACCAAGAGGTAGGTCCGTAAGCGCGGTACCAAATCTTCTACGATTGCCTTAGTTTCTGCCAAAGTCTTACCCTCAGCACGCGCCTCAACGGCCTTCATGACCAAGTAGCCTTCTCCAATGGTCGCTGCCTTAGTATCAACGATGGTGATGACTGCTTCTGGATATCGATCCATAACCATATCTCGTGCAATGACTGCACTCTGGTAGGTCCCTGAAAGAGCTGCTGAGAAAGCGAGATAAAGCACCTCTTGACCTTCCTTGGCTGCCGCCTCAAAAACTTCTTCAAACTGACCAACATTGACCTGACTGGTTGTAGGTTGACTGCCAGAAGCCATTTTCTCCAGCAAATCTGCTGAGGTCAAACGGTTTTCACCGACTGTATCATAGGTTATGCCGTCTAGGTTAATGGTCAAACCAAGCACGGTCACATCGTTTTCTTGGACCCAGCTGATTGGCAAATCCGATGTCGAATCGGTTACGATTATAAATGTCACTCTTTCATTTCCTCCATCATTCCTTTTAAGGCTTGAAAATTCCCATCTGACCAGGGATTGAGCCGTGGGGTGTAGAGCTCTACCTGGTCCACAAACTTGTCCAAGTCCTTTTTGATGACCCTGGTTCTTTCCTCCAACTCACGCGCCGAAACCCGTAAAGCCCCTTGTGAAAAGACCACCCATTGTTCGTTGAGGTCGCTGGTTGCGACGGAAACCTGCTTGCGACGGTCACTATTGAGCTGGGCACTGAGTCGTTCGATATAACTATCTGCCGTCTCTTCCTCCTCTGTAAAAATGACCGATACCTTGTATTCATCATACTGCTGGCGAAGACCTGGCACATGGTGGGCATCAAAGACACAAATCACCTCGATCTGTTCAAAGGCTGCGTAGTGAGACAAGGTTCGAAGCAAGGTCGTTCTGGCCACATCCAAGTCTCCCTTTTTAAAATCTTGCTTGGTGGCCTGCCAAAAGGCAATCATGTTGTAGCCATCTACAATGAGAACTTTTTCTTTCATTTAGATTTTCTTCCGAAATACTTCATACATCAGCACAGCTGCTGCTACGCTGGCGTTAAGAGATTGGACATGACCCTTCATAGGAATGGTAATCATCTCATCCACCTGCTTTTTGATATTACTGGAAATCCCTTTACCTTCATTGCCAATAATAAGTGCTAGTTTGCCAGCTGTATTCCACTTGTGGCTTGGGGTTCCGTTCATATCCGTTCCAAATACCCAGAAACCAGCTTCCTTGAGCTTATCGAGGGTTTGGCTAAGATTGGTCACTCGGGCGATTGGGACATGGGCCACCGCACCTGTGGAAGTCTTTGCCACAACAGGCGTCACGCCAACTGCTCGGTGCTTGGGAATGATGATGCCTGCTACCTGAGTGGCATCTGCGGTCCGCAAAATCGAGCCGAAGTTGTGGGGGTCTGTCAGCCCGTCCAAGATGAGAATGAGAGGATTATCTTCCTGCTCTGCCTTTTCCAAAATCACCGATAGGTCCGCATAGGCGAACTCGGAGACCCGTAGGACAAAGCCTTGGTGGACGGCACCTTCTGTCATGTCGGACAGGGTCTTCTTCGGCGTCCAAGAAATCGACACCTTCTTCTCTGCCGCCAGGGCCTTGATTTTTTCTACATTTTTTCCGCGCAAATCATCCTGAATGTAGAGTTTGTTGCCGGTGTTGGCCTCCAAACTCTCCACTACAGCATGTACGCCATATACGATATCATTTTGTTCCATGGTATTATTATAGCATAGGTTGACTGAAAATAGGCACTCACTATATCACAGCTGAAAAACTTGACCTCCTTACCAAACCATGGTATTCTGTTATCTATCATTTGTCCGTACAAACGGACGCAAAAAGGAGAACGTATGACACTTATTTTGGGAACTGTGGCAGGGCTGATTGCCTTTGCTATTGGTGGTTTGTGGTATGGTTTGATTTTCCGTGATGCTTGGATTGAAGCCTCTGGCATTGACATGGCCAAGGTAGAAGCTGACCGTCAAGCTGGGAAAAATGGCCAGAAGGAAATGATGATTTCCTTGGCGATTGAAGTGCTGACTGCTGTTGTGGCGATTTTCTTCATCAAAACCCTTGATGTTTCACCACTCCACGCAGCTGGTGGCATGGGTGTGATTGCAGTCCTTGCTTCATTGAAAAACTACGTCTTTGAACAACGCCCTCTTAAACTCATCCTCATCAACGAAAGCTACAAACTGGTCTGCTACTTGGTAGTCGGAATCATTGCCTTGTTTGTATAAATCAACAGTCAGGGGAGTGACTGTTGATTCTTTATGGTACAATAAAAGGAAGACTAAGACCAAAGGAGCCTCCATGTCCCTCTCCCTCCGCACCATCAAACTGATATTTGCCACCGTGTTGGCTATTTACCTAGCGACCGCTCTGGGCTTGTCCTATGCGACAGCTGCCGGCATCATCGCCATTCTCAGCGTCCTCGACACCCGCAAGTCCAGCTTCAAAATGGCTCGCAACCGCCTCTTCTCTACCCTCCTGGCCCTGACCATAGCCGTCCTGACCTTCGCCCTCTTTGGCTTTGGCATCTGGACCCTAGGCATTTACCTGGTACTCTACGTCCCCCTGGCCTACAGATTCAACTGGGAGGCTGGCATCGCCCCCTCGACCGTCCTCGTCACCCACCTCTTACTAGAGCAAGATATTTCTCTGATTTTTTTAGGAAATGAGCTGGCGCTTTTTCTGATTGGGGCAGGACTGGCACTCTTGTTTAACCTCTATATGCCCTCGCAAGAAAAGAAAATCGAGGCCTACCACGACCAAGTCGAAGACCTGCTCAAGCAGATTCTCCTTCGCTTTGAAGCCTTTCTGCTAAATGGCGACGGACGAAACGAGGCAGAATTGATTACGCAGCTAGATAAGACCTTGGACGAGGCCCTCAAAGTCGTCTATCTAGACCGCCACAACCAGCTCTTCCAACAGACCAACTACCAGGTCCATTACTTTGAAATGCGAGCTGCACAAAACAAAATCCTGCGGACCATGGCAGGAAACATCAACAAGTGTTTACTGGAAGGCAGAGAAAATCTCATCCTGTCCAGCCTCTTCGAGCGAGCAGCCCAGCAACTAAGCAGAGAAAACTCCGCCAAGGAACTGCTCCTGGACATCGAGCTCTTCCATGCCACCTTCCGCGAGCGACCTCTGCCGCAAACCCGAGAAGAATTTGAAACCCGAGCCACCCTCTTTCAGCTCCTACACGATATGGAAGCCTTTATTCGCCTCAAGGTTGACTTTTATGAGGTTTATAAAGATGAAGATGAGGGTAGTGAAAAAGGAAATTAAAATGAATCGCAATTTTTACTTCTATCTTTCAAAATTGATGTGCCTCTGTAAATAAATATCTATGACTACTATATTATACGGAGGGACCATGACTATTATTACTTATGCACTGATTCTCGGTATTTCAACAAGTATCGATTATTTCCTAATTTTATTCCTTTTATTTTCACAGGCAAAAAAACCAGGTGAAAGACGCACAATCTATTTTGGACAACTACTTGCTAGTTTTATACTCATTCTCTTAAGTTCGACCCTTAGCCAAGTTGCCAATGTTTTTCTAGCTGACTGGATCCTTGGTCTGCTCGGCTTCGTCCCTATTCTACTAGGGGTTAGAATCCTTTTTGAAAACGAAGCAGAGACAGAGATTCCTGATAGCAAAATCGGACTACTATCTATCATTTTTATTTCATTAGCATCGGGAGTAGATAATTTAGGAATATTCACACCCTATTTTACAACTTTAAGTACCTTAGAAACGCTCTTAACTGCTGGCCTGATCTTGCTAGAGACAGTCGCCATTTGCTACCTAGCAGAAAAATTTGGGAGTCTCCATAGCATTTCTGAATTCATAGAAAAATATGAAAAAATGATTCTTCCAACCATTTTTATCATATTAGGAATCTACATTTTATTCGAATTCGGAACAATGACCTACCTACTGCAAATACTAACATAAGAAAAAGAACCGTCAGTTTAAACCGACGGTTCTTCTATTTTCCCATGAAATTCATCCAATACTTGGTTATGCAAATGCACGAAAGATATACCCATCATGACCGTATTCCCTGCGACTGCAATGATAAATTCCTCCTTGGAGGACACCTTCCCTAGCCAAAAACCGCCAGATTTTCATCTGACGGTCAGGTGTTTTATGAACAAATTATAAAAGATTAAACAATGGCTTGATCTGTTTCATCATCAAAGAAATGAGCTTTGTTGAGGTTGAAGGTCAAGCGAACCTTGTCTCCTGGATTGTGGTAATCACGCGCATCTACACGAGATACAAATTCTGTATTTCCTACTTTAGAGTAGAGCATGGTTTCCGCACCAAGAAGCTCTGAAACGACAACTTCTGCTTCCACGATAGAAGATGGATAAGTGTCCAACTCCAATTGTGAAGCCTTAATGTCTTCTGGACGGATACCCAATGTAAATGATTTACCGTTGTAACCTTTTTCTTCCAAGTGCTTGCGACGACCTTCTGGAAGATCTACTTTGAAACCATCTCCAACAAGCACACCCTCTTGAAGAGTCACTGTAAAGAAGTTCATTGCAGGACTACCGATGAAGCTGGCAACAAATTTGTTTACAGGTTTATTGTAAAGCTCTTCTGGGCTACCAATTTGTTCGATACGACCGATTGTACCTGTACCTGCTTCATTCTTAGTCGCAGACATAATAACAATACGGTCAGCCAAGGTCATGGCTTCTGTTTGGTCATGCGTTACGTAGATCGTTGTTGCACCAATACGACGGTGGATTTTAGCAATCTCTGTACGCATGGATACACGCAATTTGGCATCCAAGTTTGACAAAGGCTCATCCATCAAGAATACTTTTGCATCACGGACAATAGCACGACCCATGGCAACACGTTGGCGTTGACCACCAGAAAGGTCAGCAGGTTTACGTTGCAAGAATTCTGTCAAACCAAGAATTTGTGCAGCTTCTTCTACACGTTTTTTGATTTCATCCTTGCTGTATTTACGCAATTTCAAACCGAAAGCCATGTTGTCAAATACAGTCATGTGTGGGTAAAGGGCATAGTTCTGGAATACCATGGCAATATCACGGTCTTTTGGTGCCACATCGTTCATCAACACGCCGTCGATGTAAGCTTCACCTTCTGTAATATCTTCCAATCCAGCAATCATACGAAGAGTAGTTGATTTACCGCATCCTGAAGGACCTACGAAAACAATAAACTCTTTATCTTTAATATCTAGATTAAAGTTTTCAACGGAATAGTGCTCGCTATTTGGATATTTTTTATAAATATTTTTTAAATTAAGTTGAACCATGTTCAAGCCTCACTTTCTTTGATAGTTTCATTGTAAATGAAAGCGTTTTATTTTTCTAGGTCAAGGTGAACAAAAAGAACACAATCTTTTGTACAAGTTGCACAAAAGACTGTGTTACTGAAATAGTCTACTTTTCAAAAATTCGATGAGCCCTTTGGTATTTTCAGGAGAAAAAGGGACGAAGCGATGGGGGGCATTCTCAAAGGCTACAACGCTCTTCTCATCATTAGCTCCTATTAGATACTTAAATCCATGATAACCATGTAGCAAACTGCCAAATCCGTCAAGTCCTTGAGCTGTAATCCCGTCCAATCAAACCATTTGTCCAAGCGATACTGCAACGTATTTCGATGGATATAGAGAGACTGGGCCGCCTTGGTTATGACCGCACCTTCTTGCCAAAGAGCTACAATTTCCTTTTCTAGCTGCTGGTGGGCAATCAAACTAGCAAGTCCTTCTCTCAAAACGGGGTGGAGTTGACCTGCCCAAAGATAGAGCTGACCGAAGGTAAGCAACCGTGATTGATGGTGGCTGCTTCGCCAATGGTGAAAAAGGGATTGTTCAGCTTCGATTAATTGTGGCCAAGAGTGTACCAATTTAGCCGGCCAGATTTGACCTAAAAACAATGTAATTCTCAGACCAAAATCGAACTCCATGGTAGCAAGGGTATCACGCAGTATTTCTTTGACATCAAAAAGAGGTGCCTGATGTAGAATGAACAGGTAATCCTGTCCATTGCCTGTATAGTAGCCTTGGAGATTGGGGAGGAGTTTGGCCATCATATCAAGCCAGGCTACCTTTCCATCTTCATCGGATACATGGCCTACATGAGCATGAATAACCTGTAGCTTTTCCAAGTTTTGCGGAAGAGGACCTCCCCCTTGGAAATAGCGTCCCCAAGGATGACCTTGTTCTGCGCTCGAGTCATTCATCAGCAAGTCAATCAGTTCGATTTCTCGATCTGTCAAATCCTTGCGTTCAACGGAAAACCAAGTATGATCAGCCAGAGGCAACTGGATACTTGCTGCGTTTTCTGTCTTTTCAAATACAAGCCTTCCTTTTGGAAATAGGTGCTGCAATTCTTCCCTTTTGCTCATCTCGCCTCCATCTCATTCTGTCTGTAATTGACCGATTTTCTGTCGGTAATTTTTGGGAGATTCCCCACAAATGCGTTTAAAAATCTTATAGAAGTAGCCCACATTCGTGTAACCAACTTGAAAACAAATTTCTTCGATTCCCAACTGACTGTTCAAGAGAAGCTGCTGTGCTACCTTGATTCGCTGATGATTGAGCAATTCTGCAAAAGTATGCCCGGTCTCTTTTTTGATAAGTTGACCTAGGTAAACCGTATTTAGGTAGAGATGAGCACTCATATCTTTCAAAGACAATTCCTCTGCAAAGCGTTCACGAACAATCGTAACAACTTCCTGTACATGAGGACTGTAAGTGGAACTCTCGGAAAATTTTTTCAGATAATGACAAAAATACTCCATTAGTTGATGTAAATCTCGACTAGCTTCTACCTTTACATAGAAATCTTCCAAGCGCTGATGGTCTTCTTCATTAAAATAGTAAAACACATCCGACATCATCTGATTAAAAAATTGTTTTGTTAGGTAGACTGCCGGAGTGGTTTCTCGCAATTTATCAGCCAAATGTGGTAAAACATCAACGATTTTTGCCAATCTTCCTGCACGTAGAAGCGGTTCCATATCTTTATAGAGTTCTGTGGTAGTAGCCGTTAGGTCTTCTGATAGTTGCCTATAAAATAAGCGCCTCTCTACCTTATCAATCAACTGCCGTATGGTCATCGTCGGGGTAACTTCTTCTGTATATAGACTACCCTCTGGTCGACTTTCTGTCAACTGAAAATAGTAGACTTGATGTAAAATATTTTTTTCACGACAGTAGCCCATTGGGTTTGGTGTCTCTTTAGCGGCAAACCATGTTTTCTGGGAGTGACTTAATAACTCACTCGCTGTCAGGGTTCCTGCCAAAAAGCCCTTGGTATATTCCCTATCTGTCTCTTTCTTCAGCGTTGGTAGCTGTTGGAGCAGCTTAGCCAGTTCTTGTTTATTGATGGGCTTAAGGAGGTAATCCATTGCCCCGAGGGAGATAGCTTTACGGGCATATTCGAATTCTTGAAAGCCTGACATGATGATAATGTGGGTATCAGGCGATTGTTCTTTCATTCGTCGAACCATTTCTAGGCCTGTCATATCTGGCATGCTGACATCGGTTAGAACAAGGTCCACAGTATGCTGTGAAAAATAATCCAGCGCTTCTTCGGCGTTCTCTGCCGTATAAACAATCTCGACATTGTATTCATGATAAGGGAGAAGATGCTTCATCCCTTCCAAAATCATATATTCGTCATCAACTACTAACATCTTATGCATCATGCTCATCTCCTCGGGGGAAGACACCTTCAAATAAGATTGAATAGGTCACCCCTTCCCCTTCTTTAGAATCTAATTCTATCTGGTAACGGTCTCCAAAATAGAGAAGTAACCGCTCGTGAACGTTTCGTAATCCGATTGATTGTGACCGATTTTCTTGCGACAGTTCTCGACTTGCCAAGAGGTGTTTGTTGGCTTCCAGGGTTTCTGCGTCCATTCCCTTACCATTATCTCTGATGAGAATTTCCATATCCTGTCCATGCTTGAGAGCTTTGACACTAAGCGCATTGTCTTTTCGTTTGAGGTCTACTCCATGGACAAAATAATTTTCTACCAAAGGCTGGATTACAAAACGAGGAATTTCAACTCTTTCGCACCCAGGATCCATTTGATAGGCATAGGCAATGGAACGAGGATAGCGGATTTGACAAATGTAGCTATGTTTTTCGCAAAATGAAAGTTCTTCTGCCACCGTTGTCATTTTTGCCTGTGTCACACTACTGCGAAGCAAGCTTGAAAATTCATAAATCATATCCCCTAGCTCATCCATCTGCTTGCTGACTGCATACATACGGAAAAATTCCAAGGTATTGTAGAGAAAATGGGGGTTAATTTGGGCTTGTAAGGCTCGCATATTGGCATCTTTCTGAGCTAACTGCAAGCGATAGATGTCTTGAATACTCTGGTCCATAGCATCCAGCATCTGATTGATTTCTGATGAAATGAGATACATTTCCTGCTCTTTATTGTCCGTCTGTAGACGAAGATGCCTGTCCTCGCCACGAATCTGTTGCATGGTATCAACAATGTCCAGTACTTGGACTTCATATCGTTTAAACACCCTTCTCAGGACCAGTAGTAAAAGAGCAACGAGGCAACTACTTCCTAGAAAAATGATTCCGACTAGGCTGCCAACTTTTTCAATAGCATGTTGCTGGTCAACTCCAACTGCAATTTGCAAATCCCCACTCATTCGATAGGAGAGCGGAGGCGAGGCAACATCTGGTCGTAAGCTATAAAATTCCCGATCCAGAGAATCTTGAACTCTAACGGTCATGGGGAGATCCGTCTTACGTTGGATATATTGCTTCAGTAAATCCGCATCGATGGTGACATAGATGGTCGCAATACCTTCTGTTGTCGACGGAGAAAATAAGGTCATCGAGATACTATGTTGCGGAGCCTTGTAATTTTCGGCCGTGACCTTTTTACCAGACTTTAAGTCAGAGGTAGAAACAAAGACAGTATTTGCATCCATCGGAGCAATATCGACTCCTTCTACGAAGGGATAATAGAGATAAAGAGTGCGAACAGAATCCTGCAAGGAAATCCGTTTGACCATCAGGTGAGGGTGACTCAGTAACCAGACCTGGTACTGAGAAGGAGATAATTGAAAATAGTGATAAAGACTGTCTAGACGATCCCTGTCCGTAATGTAGTCTGCTAGATAATTCCCAACCCGTCCTTGATAATAATCCAACTCCTCTTTTAGACCATCTGCTACTTCCTGTTGAATGCGGATACGATTGGTGTCATACTGATACCAGCTGATGTAGGAAAGAATACTGGCAAAGAAAATGACAATCCCAATCACTAATAAAGAATAACTTTTCAAAAGAGTATGAATTAAAACTTTTTTCATAAGTAATCCTTGTCAACTTGCTTGTACACTGGATCAAAGGCATCATAGAGAAACAAGAGCCATAGGACCGGTAGGAAGAAGAATAAAATCAAGGGAAGTTTGAATAGCAAGAACCCACAGACGAGACTGCCTAACAAAAATTTGACCAGGGCTTTCCAATCAAGAAAAAGCGAGACAGCTGCCAACTGTAAGCCTGTTTTTAGACTAAATTCAAAATGTACTTGAAGTTTTAAAAAGAGAGCATAGAGCGCAAAAACATAGAAAAGACCAAAAGCATTTGTAATAAGAACTGCTGGCATCCACCAGGTCTGGGGCAATTGAATCAAGAGCCAAATGCCGCTAAATAAAAGACCAATCAATAAGAGGACAAGACCGAGGCCAAGGTTAAGCCGAATAAAATGCTCTTTAAAATAGCCAAACGCCTCTCGAAAATTGTACTTAGATGCATCCATATGATAGTTATCGTAGAGGTAAAGTATCGTTCCATTTGCTGGTGAAATGCCCAGCACTACGCCTCCTAGCAATAGAAGAACCAAATAGATGGCACTCAATTTCATGAGGAAGAAAAGAAGAGTAAAAAGCCTGTCTAACCACCCTAACATTGTATATTCCTCCTTTTTTATCTATTTTATCAAAAATCGGTGCTTTTTGTATATATTAACATAAAACAAATGCAAAAAGGTTGGATGTTGAACCCAACCTCTTTTCACACTTCATCACCTGTATCGAATTATTTATTTGCTAAAAACTCATCGTATTGTTTTTGCATTTCTTCTTTTACTTTTTTGTAGGATTCTTCTGCTTCCAATTTTTTCAGCATTTCTGGAACAGCAACATCAGGATCCACAGTACCAGTATTGATACTTGCTGCATATTGGCTCATGATATTTTGGATACTTGTAATTTCAGTCTTAACTGCATCAGCATTGAAGTTGAAGCCAAGAAGTGGAGACTCTTCTGCACCTGCCAGCAATTCTTCTGCTTTTTTCACATCTTCATCTGTTACCTTGTCAGTGATGTACAGAATTTGGCTGTTACCTGTGTTCCAAGCTGACATACGAGTATCGCCTTTGTAACCATCCAACAACTTAATACGATTTTCAGCACTTGGGTCTTTTTCCCAGTTGACGCCCTCTGGACCAAACACCAAGCCGTTCAGCAATTCTGGATTTGTATTGATAAGAGTCAATACTTCCATAGCTTTTTCTTTGTTCTTAGATGTTTTTGAAATGACAAAGTTTGCTACTTGGGTAGATCCGCTTGTCTTATAGGCAGATGTGATTGGTTTAGAAGTAATCTTATAGCCTGCAACTGTTGAAAGGAGGCTATCACCAAAGTCAGCTGGTCCTTGTGTTTCTTCACGAACAAACCAGTTTGCTACATCAAGTGAGAAGGTTGCGTCAGTAGTCGCTGCATCTGCCATAATGTAGCCAGCCTTATAGTATTTGTGAATGGTACGAAGGTTATCCATGTGACGGTCCACTTCAAATGGGTTTACCACTTTTGTAGTGTCGCCTTTCAAGTCGATAGCAAATGGTAACTCATTTCCAGCTGGATATTCCAAACCGTCTGTTGATGGTTTGCTAGATTTCACCCAGGCAAATGGTGTCACATCTGCTTCTTTTTCTTTGATGGTTGCCAACATGCTTTCCACATCATCGTAGCTATCTACTTTGGAAATGTCAAAACCATACTTATCAACCATGTCTTGGTTGAAGGAAAGCATTTGTTGGCTGGCTACGTTACCGATGACAGGGACTGCGTAGATTTTTCCATCGATGGTATTTCCTTTGATGTAGGCAGGGTCAATAATGTCATAGAGAGCCTTGCCTTCTTTCTTGTAAAGTTCTGTTAAATCAGCATAAGCTCCTTTTTGAGCATTGATAATATAGTTGTCTGCAAAGGCAATATCATATTCCTCACCAGATGAGGTAATAATGGCCATTTTATCCTTATAGTCACCCCATGAGATATACTTGATGTCTAGATGGGCACCTGCTTCTTTTTCGATAATCTTATTGGCATTTTCCAAAAGAACATCAATGTTTTTCGGTGCGTCTCCGATTTGATACATGAGGATGTTTGTCAATCCATCTTCTGTTGTAGCGCTACTTGATGCGGTCTTATTTCCAGTCAGACTACCACAAGCGGCAAGGGCAGCTGCGGACGCAAGTGACACGCAGGAGTAGGCAAATTTTTTCCATGTTTTCATTTGGCTGTTCCTTTCTATTTTTTTAGATAATGAAGTATGGAATACGATTGTTAAGATAGAGTGATGTCCCTACTCCTTGACTCCGCCAATTGTCAAACCTTTGACAAAGTAACGTTGGAAGAAAGGATAGAGACAGGCAATTGGTAGAGTCGATACGACCACAATAGCCATACGTGTTGCTTCTTTTGGAAGGGCACCTGCAACTTCTGAGGACATAGTCGCTGCCGCAGCAGCATTTTCAGAGAGATATTGAATGTTTGCTTGAATTTTCATCAGCAGGTATTGGAGAGGGAAGAGGTTATCGCTCTGGATATAGAGGAGAGCGTTGTACCAGTCATTCCAAAAAGCGAGGGCTGTAAAGAGAGCGATGGTTGCGATACCTGGTAGGGTTAATGGCAAGCAGATTTGGAAGAAAATCCGAAATTCACTGGCCCCGTCAATCCTGGCGGATTCGATAATAGACTCAGAAATAGTCTTTCTAAAGAAGGACCTCATCACCATGATATTGAAAGGAGACAGCAGCATGGGTAGAATCAAGGCTGCCACTGTATCTTTGAGATTTAAAAACGAGGTCATGACGATATAGGTTGGAATGGTCCCTGCGCTAAACAGCATGGTAAAGAGAGCCATCAGGGTAAAAAATCGTCTGTATCTGAAACTGTTTCTCGAAATGGCATAGGCGTAAAGAACGGTGAAGAAGACATTCAAACTCGTCCCTACAATGGTCACAAAGAAGGTGATAAAGAGGGCTTGGAGAATCTGATCTTTCAATTGAAAGAGATATTCATAACCTGCCAAACTCCATTGCTCTGGCCAGAAAGAATAGCCGTTGATAGCCAAGCTTGTCTCATCTGTCATAGAAATGATGATAACAAATATGAAGGGAAGGGTACAGGATAGGGCAAATATCCCTAGTAAACTTGAGAAAAATAGATCTGTTTTCTTACTAAATGAATGAATAGAAACAGAAGTGATTTGTTTCTTTTTTTTCATACTCCCCTCCTAGAATAAGGCTGATTCTTTATCAAAGCGACGAACAATCAGGTTGGTCACTACCACCAAGATACAGCCGACAACAGATTGATAGAGGCCTGCTGCAATAGCCATACCGATGTCCCCTGTTCCTGCAATGCCACGATAAACGTAGGTATCAAGGACTTGAGTCACATTGAAGAGAGGACCTGAATTTTTCGGAATTTGATAGAAAAGGCCAAAGTCTGCTCGGAAGATATTTCCGACAGCCAGAATCGTTAAAATAGTCATCAGAGGCATTAACTGAGGAAGGGTGACATAGCGGATGCGTTGCCACTTGGTCGCTCCATCCACAATCGCAGCTTCATAGTAGGTTGGGTCAATACCCATAATGGTTGCATAATAAATAATACTGTTGTAGCCCAAACCTTTCCAAATTCCTAAGAAAAGCAAAATGAAGGGCCAATAGGTCGGTGTGCTGTACCAGTTGATAGGATCCATCCCCATTCCTTTGAGAATATTGTTTATCAATCCTTTATCTGGACTCAAAAATGCGTAAACGAAGAAACTGATAATGACCCAAGAAAGGAAATAAGGGAACAAGGTTGTGGTCTGGTAGATCTTTACCAGCTTCTTCGACCGCATCTCACTAAAGATAATGGCAATACCTACTGCAAAAATCAGTCCGAGTACGATAAAACCAAGGTTATACAAGATGGTATTTCTTGTGATGATATAGGCATCGGATGATTGGAATAAAAATTTAAAATTATCCAATCCTATCCACTTACTTTGTATGAGACTATCCCAAAAACCGTTACCTGTATGGCGATAGTCCTTAAAAGCAATCACATTACCAAATACTGGAATATAGAAAAATAGAATGAGCCAGATGACTCCTGGCAATACCATTAGGAAAAAAATGGCATTTTGTTTTAGATTTTTTATGAGGTCTTTCATCATAGCTCCTTTCTATTATGAACCTTTACATTATTAGTTTACTCCTGATTGGGCCAACTGTGAATTGCCACATTATAGGCAAAATTCTACAAATTATAGGTGTATATAACAACCGATATATCTTCTGTAAAAAACAAAGAAAATCTGGGTTGCCAATCAACATTTGCATAAAAAATCGAGCCCTTTCGAGCTCGAACATCACTAGGTTGTATAGATGGTTGAAGCCGTCGCAATAATCTGCCATTGGTTGGCAGTTGTCGCACGAAAACCCTTGTCCTGATGGAAGTCATCGTAAGGGAGAATAGGCACTTCTAGTTCATCTAGTTTAGGCACTTCCTTGTTCAGATAGGCTTGCAAGCGCTGAATTGCTCGGCGAATGCGGGCATCCAAGCCCCCTAGGCGAATGTCCACCGTATCCAGACCAAACACCTTCTTCTCTACCATCCATTGGTAGCTGAGCGCTTGATAAAAGCTTTCTAGGTCTATTCTTAGTTGCTGCAAACCGTCAACTTGCTCTGCCAAGACCTGACGATTTCCTTCCTGATAGGCCTGACGAATAGCTGCCGAAATTGCCGCCTTGGTCGCCAAAACCTGACACAACTTAGCCTGAGTATCAAAGAGATAGGCATAGCCCTTGGCTCGGCTTCCAATCTCTGCCAATCTAGGCGCTAATTCCTGATAAAAGGCACTGTCTTTTTCGGCATCAATATGCTCTTGCAACAAGGGGCAGAGAATATCCTGATACAAGATGTAGCGACTGGGATTGAAACCGTGATGACCTGGACCTGGGTGGCTAGGGGTCTTATTTGGTAAATCCAGTTGCAGGAAATCATCCAGGGAAACTTGATGTAGTTGATAGAAATGCTCAGCCAGACAGTCCAAATTTCCTCGGTACTGGAGTTCTGCCCAAGTATGAAGACTCGGCAAGATCGAGAAGGTGGCGCATTCCCCACCATTATCTCCCCAAGCGGTCACCGTCACTTCTTGGACACCATATTCTTGGCAGGCAGCATGGGCTTCTGGCGCAATCCGCATACTGAAATCATTATCAGGAGTAAAACCAATCCACTTCCAGGCACCACTTGCAAAGGCAATCTGTTCTCCCAACTGCTGATGACTTGCTAGTTTTTGAGCATAACTCTCACGGCTGGTCTGATAGTAATCCCAATAAATCAAGGTCACTCTGTCCTTGAGACGATCCAAATAAGCCTGAATTTCCGAATCAATTTCCAACTGACCAGTATAATCCTTACTCGCTGTCAACAACTGGAAGAACATATCACTCCACATACTACAATGGAAGCCATACTTGTCAGCAATATCCAAGACCCGTTCCAAGTGTTGGCACATAATCAGGCTTCGTTTCTGATAGCCATGCTGATTGAGGTATTGCCCCAGCCCAACCAAGTGAGCCTCATCCATACCGATGTTAATGGTCCGTGTTTTCAGATGGGACAAGGCCTCAAACATCTTATCAATCAAGGCATAGGTCCCCTCATCTCCAATCAAGAGAATATTATCCACATCTCGAATGGCCTGAATAGATGATATATTCCACTTGAGGTAGGCAATCAGATGGGCCAAGGTCTGGATGCAGGGGATAAATTCCATACCGTAACGGTGGCACTCCTCCTCAATAGCCTGCAATTCTTCTCTTGTATAGGCCCCTCGGAAATAACCAAAATAGGGTTCCTCACGCAGTTGGTAGGTATCTTCCATGTAAAGCTGGAAATGGCTGTAGCCCACCAAGGCCAGTTGTCGAATCAAAATCTTACTGGCTTCAACCGTCAGGACAGCATTTCGAGAACAATCCTCCATAAAACCGAGTTGACGGTAGGCAGGTCTTTCCTGGATCTGTATATCAGTCTCGCCCTGAGCCAGCTGACTGGCCAAAGCAAGCAAGCCTCGATAAATCATGTGTTCTTTGGGCGCACGGATACGGTAAGAACCCGCTGAACCTTCAATCCGCAAACTCTCCTTGCCATCGACTTCAAGTTCTAACTGGCAATCCAAACCCAGCCCAGAACAAATCTCTTCCAAGAACCTCTCCGACTGCTGTAACGAATGGTTTATCTGTAACATCATCATTTCTCCTTATTGTAGGGTCTTCATATAAGCACCCATGAGATTGGCATCCTGCTGATAGTGACAGGCACGAATAGCAGGTAGATAAGGAAATTCTTCTGGATATTCCCTTTGTATAGCCTCTAGTTGCTCCTGAATGGCTTGGATAAAGACTGGACTCTGGCTGATAGAGCCGCCGATTGCCAGCACTTCTGGCTCCAGGAAATAGGAAATATTTAAAATACCATAGGCCAGATTGCGTGTCATTTCTTCAATGGCTAATTGACATACCTCATCTCCCTGTTCTGCTAGTTCAAAAATCCGCTTCCCATTCCAATCTTCCACAGCTTCCTCATACTGACTAGCAACCTGTCTGACCAAACTTCCAGTAGACGCAAGTTGGGACCAGTTTTTGAGAAGTCCCTTTCTAGTAGCAATCAGCATATAGCCAAATTCGCCACCGAAACCTTGTTTCCCACGGATGAGTTTTCTATCCACAATCAAGGCACCACCAATGCCTGTCCCACAGACGACACAGGCAAAGGTCGATAACTGGTCATCAACAGCCAATTCACTCAGACCGACACAATTGGCATCATTTTCCAAATATACAGGACAGCCATACTGACTTAATAACTCATACCAAGATACACCATGGATATAAGGAACCGCACTCAGCCCCTGGATAACACCTGTTTCAAGGTCTACCGCTCCAGGTATACTGAGGGAAATGGCCTCCAAGCCGTCTACCGGCTGAATAAGACTGTCCATAAGCGCCAACAATTCTGCTAAACTGGCCGGTGTTGGCCATTCCTGTCGATGGTTGATCTGCTTATCCGAACCAATCAAGGCCGCCTTTATGCCCGTACCTCCAATATCAAAACAAGCTACTACCATATTCTTTCTCCTTTTCAAGATAGCCAATGACCTCTGTTCGGATTGCCTGAGGTTCAATCCTAACCGGCAAAACCTCTAGTGGTTCTTCTAGCAAATCAACTCCCTCAGTCCACTCGCTCCAACCTGCTAACTGCTCCTGGCTCATATTGTAATAACGGAGCAGGATGCGGTCCGAAGTTTCTGCTACCTTCAAAGAAGTCACGCATAAGCGGTCCTCTTCCAGTGCTGGATGAGTCAAAAACTGATAATCACACGGCAGATGCCCACTATGGCTGGTCAGTTGTTTGGTTAGCAGGTGTCCTTGGAAGGCTTGCGCTCTTTGGAAGCTGGCAAAACCTTCCTCTACTGGGCAAATTTCAAGGGCATAATCCAACTGACATTCCCTCAAACACTGGGCTTCTGGTGTTGGGAAGTAGCCCCAATCTCCCAGCTCTCCAGTCGCACGAAGTAGTGTCAAAGCTATCTTACCCCTGTCTAGGATTTCATACTCATGTAGGCCCTTACTCGAAACGGTCATGGCTTGTCGACCATCTGATAGACAAATAAAACTGCGGTGACGCTGAGGATTGGACGGATTTTCCCAAGCTGGATGAGGCTGATTTGGACGTTCAACGACTTCAAAGATGGAATCCGCCAAGTGGTTCTCAGCTTCTATACCAATATCAAAGACTGCTCGTAAGCGATGGTCCTTGATTTGATTGTGGAAATTGGTCTGGATGCGAACTTGTGGTTGATGGCGGTAGAGGGTCAGATAGGTGGTAAGGAGCAGGTCTTTCTTTTCCTGACTCCTTTGAGAGGTTCGATGTTTAAATTCTACCAGGCGCTTCTGTTCATCTTCCAGACTTGTTTCCATAGCTATAGGCAGTCGCAAACGATGAATGACCTTGGCAATGCTGACTGTTTCTGTTTGGTAGACAAGACCGAAGTCCTCTATCTGACCATAGATTGGTTGATCATTCTTAGGCGCCATAAAGATGTATTCATTACCCAAATCTCCACAATCTTCAAACCCTAGCCAATCTTTATAGGCTTGACCCGTTCTCTTGTCTTCTAGTAAGAGCTGACCATCCACCACGTCGATACGGTAGTAATCATTCTCAAACTGTTCACTTAAACGGCTCTTCACCCTAGTGTCACCAATCGGCTTGACTTGATAGGTCTGCCATGAAAATGGTGCTTGATTTTCCACTACAAAGCGGACACGAATCTGGCGGGCAAAATTGGCAGAGCGAAAAGCATCTTTTGGTAAATCGTAGCGGAAGTTGACACCTAGATCTTCAATGGTTGCCTCAAGCTCTTGGCCTTGACTGGTAAAGAGGCCCAAGGCTGGCAGAGAAATAGCTGCCATGGATTGGAAGTGTTGTTCTAACTGCCCATCTCGGAAATCTTCCTGTTCAACAAGCAAATCAACCTCCACTAGCTGGGTTTGTCGGTAGGCTGTAGTATTGAAAACAGTAAATAGGAGGCCGTCTAGCTGGCTCGAATCCACCTGCTTTTCCCACCTGTCTAGGGAGCGCTGGCTCAGGAAATGAGCGACTTGCTTGACCTTCTTAAAGCGAGTTTCCATCTCACTATGCACCTGGTCTACGCTACAGCCACATATGCTATCATGGGGGGCATTCTGCAACAAGAGCTTCCAGGCATAGCGCAACTCATCTCTCGGCACCTTATCTCCTGTCATCACCACCAAGGGTTCTACAACTTGTTCCAAAAGCTGACTGGCTTGGTCATTGGCCTGCTTGAGATAGATTCTCGAAGAAGCAGTATTTGCCAAGGTGTACCAGCCATCTGTTTCCTGGCTAGTCAATTCTCCCTTGACACGACTTAGGTCTACTGGCAATTCCTCCTTGACAGCAGCTATATATTCTTCAAAGCTTGAATGAACGAAGTCTATATCTGGGTACAGTTTTCGAGCCAGTCGTAAAGCGTGGCTGAGATTTTTCTGGACAGGCTGGTGATCACAGCCATTCATCAGCAGATAGTGGGAGGTTGAAGCGTATTTGCGGACATCTGCCAATTTTTTCTCCCAGAAAACACGCGCTTCCTCCTCATCAACTGGGATTTCATTGCCATTGCTGTACCAGTTAGCAAATAAAATTCCCAGAACCTGACTGCCATCTGCCCCCTCCCAAATCATCTCCGAGAAAGTGGACTGGAATTGGTCATCTCCCAGAACCTGATTATCAAAGCCAACTGGTTTGACCCCACGACCAAACAAGGCCACATCTATACCAGCCTGACGCAGTAGCTGAGGAGCCTGCCCCATATTTCCAAAAGTATCTGGATAATAACCAATCTTCGGAGCCCGCCCCCACTTCTTGCTTTCCAAGTGGCCCAGAAGGGTATTGCGCATATTGGCCTCGCTGGTGATGAGGTAATCATCCTGCAAGATGTAAAAAGGTCCAATAATCAGCCGACCGTCTTGAATGTATTTCTTCAATAATTCTCGATTCTGCGGACGAATTTCCAGATAGTCATCTAGGACAATGGTCTGTCCATCCAAATGAAAACACCGAAACTCAGGATCTGTTTCAAATAAGTCAAATAGGTCATCAAATAGCTCTACTAAGCGCATCCGATGTTCTTCCAAAGGAAGATACCACTCCCTATCCCAGTGGCTATGTGAAATAATATGAACCGTTTCTTTTCCCATTTTATTCCTCCGGTCGTATATCATAATAATCTAAAACCAATTCGCAAAACATCATATTTGCCCAGGAGAACCACTCTCTAGAGTAAAGCGTCGGATCATCCACATGGAAACTCTCATGCATCAGCCCAGTACCGCCATCACAGGCCACCATGGTATCCAATAAGCGCGCTTTTTCTTCCTTGTCATCCGTCGTCATTCCTTGAATAGCCAAGGCAATCGGCCAAATATAGCGATAGAAGGTATGACTGGAACCAAGACCCGCAGCATAGTCTCCCTCGTAGTAATAGGGATTTTCTTGACTTAAAATAGTCCGACGGGTTGCCAAATAGATAGGATCATCTTTGGAACAATATCCTAGATAGGGAGCCGCCAACAAGCTAGGGACATTGGGATCATCCATGATCGACTGATTGCCCAATCCGTCCACTTCATAGGCAAAAATAGTTTCTCCCGCCTGATTCTTGGTCAGCCCGAAGGTCCGAATCCCCTGGTCAATTTCCTGCGCCAACTGTCTGGCACCTTCAGCCAAATCTGAGAATTCCTCACTGGCAAACAGCTCTGCTATTTCTCCTAAATAGCCCAAGACGACGACCGCAAACATATTTGAGGGGATGAGGTAAGGGTATATACAGGCATCATCACTTGGACGAAAACCAGACCAAGTCATCCCTGTATAGGCGCAGGGAGCCCCTTTTCCTTGGTGCGTGAGGGTATCCTCTAGCCGGTCCGTATCCCGTTCAAAGCTATAAGGGGAGTTTTCATGGTGCTGTTCCAATTTCCAGAGTTGAACAATTTTTTCAGCTGCTCCAAAGAAGGTCTGGTTAAAATGGCTAGTTTCTCCTGTCGCTTTCCAAAGTAGATAGGCTAGTTGAAGGGGGTAGCAGAGGGAATCCACTTCATATTTCCGCTCCCAAATCCATGGTCCCATCTGAGTTTGGTCAGTCTGGTGCCCATGTCCATTGGCTGCCTGATTAAAGGCATTGGCATAAGGATCCATCAAAATAAAGGCCATTTGCCTCTCTACCAGACCTACAATCATCTGGCGCAAGGTCTCATCTTTGCCTGCTAGGGCTAGATAGGGTTTGACCTGGGCTGTCGAGTCCCTCAACCACATGGCTGGAATGTCCCCTGTTAAGACAAAAGTAGTCCCATCTTCCAGCTGACTAATGGTCCTATCAAGCGTATCCGTATAACACCTTTCAAATACACTCCCCCAACTTGGGTGGTCTGCTGTTTTCTTCTGAATGTCCGTTAGCCAGTGCTCTATGATTTCTTTTGTGTAAAACATGATTTCTCCTTTTCATCCGTTGCTCAGACTTCTTCCAACCTCTATCTGGCAAGTCCATATCATTTTCATTGGACACAAGGTTCCTAGTATCAGTCTATACAATTCCAAATGCAAATCCTATACACAAATTAAACGCATTTTTACACAAATATTGTCAGTTTTAAAAAACGCTTTCTTTCCGCTCGCTTTCTCTATATAATAAGGAGACACCACTTATTATCAATATCGTCTTTTAGTTTACTTTTAGTACTAGGCAACGAGCCGCAGGCATAACTAGAGTTAGGCAAGGCGAGTTCAAACGCTCCAGTGGAGTGTTTGAAGTTGGAAATAAGGAAACGGAGTTTCCTCTTATGTCTAAGTAATAAAAGAAAAACTAAATGACGATAAAATAAAAAAGAAAAGGATAACCTATGCATACCTCCATCGTTTCAACCATTGACACCCGCTATGGTACTTATAACTCACATGCCTTTTCAAACGGAAACACCCTGCCATTGACAGGGGTCCCTTTCGGCATGAATTATTTTGCTCCCCAGACCAGCGACCAGACTGGAAACTGGTGGTTCAATCCCTATGAACCTGTCTATCAAGGCATTCGCTTGACCCATCAACCCAGTCCTTGGTTGGGAGATTTTTCCTCCCTCCTATTGACGCCTGTCACAGGCGAATTAAGCCGAGATAGCCTCTTTCACCGTCAATCTAGCTACCAACTGGATCAGGCTATTTTCCGACCTGACCTTCTTCAATTACAATCCAACCGCTATCGCTTGATAAGCCGTTTAACTCCCAGCCGATACGGAGCCAGTTTTGAGATAGCGTCTTTTGCTAACCAGCCTGTCGGAATAGTCTTCTATTCATCTGGAAAATCCATTTATCGACTGCTCAATCCTCATCAATTGCTCATTCAGATTTTTCAGGTCAGCGCCTGCCAATCCCCTGATTTCTGCATGTATGCTCTCCTAGAATTTGAAGAGGAAATAACAGAATGTTACCATCTGGTCAAGGATCGCAAGATAGCTAAAACGGAAGTGGTGGGAGAAGATTTGCACCTTCGCATCAACTTCTCAAACACTTCTATCAAGGGGCGTTTGGCTACCTCCTTTATCAGCCCTGAGCAGGCCACCTTTCTATTGAAAGATGTACCTGACTTCCCCCAAGCTCAAACACAAGCAGAAAGCAACTGGAACCAACTACTGGGCCGTGTTCAGATTCGTGACAAAAAAACAGAAGACATCAATTTCTTCTACCACTGCCTCTATCGTTGCCTACTTTACCCACAGACTTTCTATGAACCTAGCCCTGATGGACAAGCCATTCATTTTGACCCCATCAGCAACCAGGCCAAACTAGGCAAATTTTTCACCAACAATGGCTACTGGGACACCTTCCGTTCCTCCTATCCCCTGCTTTCCCTTATCTACCCAGACTATTTGGAAGAGTTTCTTCACGGCATTCTCCAACACTATCGTGATACAGGATTTTTACCCAAATGGCTATCGCCAGACGAGCGCGGTATCATGCCAGGAACTCTTGTAGATGGAGTCATTGCTGATGCGGCCTGCAAGGGACTTGTTCCTGATTTGATGGAAGATTTTCTCCAGGCCATGATTGAAACCAGTCAAAAGACCGATGCGGATCAACGTTACGGTCGCCATGGCAGTCAGATTTACCGCCAGTTAAACTATCTCCCTCTTGATTTCAACGAATCTGTGAGCCATTCTCTTGATTATGCCTACAGTGATTGGGCTATCAGCAAAGTAGCAGAAAAACTAGGACAGGACCAACTGGCTAAGCAGTACGCTCAAATGAGCCTGGGCTACCGACAGTTATTCGATAGCCAAACAGGTCTCATGCGTGCCAAGGATAGACAGAAACAATTCCGAGCAGATTTTTCCCCTCTAAGCTGGGGAAGAGACTATGCCGAATGTTCTGCCCTACAAGCAACCCTGTCCGTCTTTCATGACATCGATGGACTGATAGAATTGATGGGCGGAAAAGAAGCCTTTACCACCTACCTCATCCAACTGTGCAATCAGGAAGCTTATTTCTCGCCTGAACAGTACGGCTACGAAATCCACGAAATGTCGGAAATGGCGCAAGTCAATCTCGGTCAGCTGGCTATTTCAAACCAACCGAGCTTCCATATCCCTTATCTTTTCCAATGGTCCACCAAACCAGAATACACTAGTCTGCTCATTCACAAAATCAGACAAACAGCTTTCAAGACGGGTTTTCAAGCCTATCCAGGTGACGAAGATAATGGCAGCCTTTCAGCCTGGTACATTTTCTCCTGTCTAGGCTTCTACCCTGTCTGTCCTGGAAAAGCTGACTACCAAATCGGGCTTCCGCATTTTAAGGAAGTAGACTTGCTACTTGCAGATCAACACAAGCTGACCATTTCTACTCCAAAGAGCGATGCAAATTTCCAGTTTGTCAAGCAAGTTTCATTAGACAAACAAGTCATCCAAACCATCAAGCATGATCAGTTAGTGACAGCTAAGTGTCTGGAATTTGACCTATCTATACTTCCAAGCATAGAGGCATACTCTTAGAATAATAAATAGTCAGAGAGCAACCCCAATGTCATTAAGTTAAGCATTTAAGCAGCTAAAGAAACTATTCCCGTCTGAGCAGTTCATGACAAAACGGGAATAGTTTTTGTATTTAGGGCGCACAAAAAGGAAGTTTTTAACCCAATTTTTTAA
>NZ_JAOTGB010000021.1:0-35199 GCF_044427425.1 Streptococcus sp. 2018WUSS126
GGAGTAGAACAATTTCTAGTTTCTCAGAGACAGACTTTGGACTTCTTTTGGACATAATAAAACTCCCTTTATAGTTTCTAGTGAAAATTTTTGTTTTTTCACTGTCCACTATAAGGGGAGTATATCAATGTCAGGCGAAGATATTTGTTATCTAGGGGATTCGTTTGAAAATGACATCATCGGGGCAAAAACAGCTGGTTGGCAAGCGGTCTGGTTTAATCACAGAAAACGGTCAGAGCCAGAAAGTTCCTTTCGAGCAGATTATATGATTGACGAATGGTCCAACCTGGATTCCCTTATCAAAAACATCATAAAGCCGATTGGATAAATAAAATGGAATAACTCTCCTAACAAGTTTTTAATAGGATTAGAAGCTAGTCGGGGGAGTTTTTGTGTTCAAAAAGAGGAGGTATAGACAATATGTAAAGACCCCCAGTTGAGAATTCGTGGATTTACCTGTACACTAGAATAAAAAAAATCAACTTCTAACAGGAATTACTACACTCAATTGGAGGTCTTTACATATTGTCTATAATATCTAGCTGTTATTGCAAATATTTATAAGTGATAATGTGTATGAAAAACTGATAGAAATTCAGAAAAACAGAAAATGAATAGATTATTTACAGAAAGGTTCCGGAAATTGTTGGAAAAACAACAAATAGAGGGGTGTAATCTGTTTTTTGTCTGTTTTCCATCTCAAGTAGTCTTGACAACTTATCTAAAAAGGTGCAGAATGAATTCGCAAACGTTTGTTTTTTTAATACCATTTTTTTATATCTATTCATTTCATTAGTGAAAACATGAAAGGATAAAACTTATGAGAAAAAGTTCGCACTTGATTTTAAGCTCAATAGTCAGTTTGGCACTCGTAGGGGTCACACCATTGAGTGTTCTTGCAGATTCCAAACAAGATATTAATCAGTATTTTCAAAGCTTGACTTACGAGCCACAAGAGATTCTTACAAATGAGGGAGAATACATTGATAATCCGCCAGCAACAACTGGTATGTTAGAAAACGGACGTTTTGTGGTACTTCGCAGAGAAAAGAAGAATATTACGAACAATAGTGCAGATATTGCTGTTATTGATGCTAAGGCTGCAAATATTTATCCAGGTGCTTTATTGCGTGCTGACCAAAATCTTCTGGATAATAATCCAACGCTTATCAGTATTGCGCGGGGAGATCTGACGCTTAGTTTGAATTTACCTGGTTTGGCCAATGGGGATAGCCACACTGTTGTAAATTCTCCAACAAGAAGTACTGTTCGAACAGGGGTGAATAACCTTCTGTCTAAATGGAATAATACGTATGCTGGAGAGTATGGCAATACCCAAGCAGAGCTTCAATATGATGAAACAATGGCATACAGTATGTCACAATTAAAAACGAAGTTCGGAACCTCTTTTGAAAAAATTGCAGTACCATTAGATATCAATTTTGATGCCGTGAATTCGGGTGAAAAACAGGTTCAGATCATTAACTTTAAACAAATTTATTATACAGTTAGTGTTGATGAACCAGAATCTCCAAGCAAGCTTTTTGCAGAAGGGACAACTGTAGAAGATTTGCAACGAAATGGGATAACAGATGAGGTACCTCCTGTTTATGTTTCCAGCGTTTCTTATGGACGCTCTATGTTCATCAAGTTAGAAACTAGCAGTAGGAGTACCCAAGTTCAAGCCGCATTTAAAGCAGCCATCAAAGGCGTTGATATTAGTGGCAATGCTGAGTATCAAGACATTCTGAAAAATACTTCATTCTCTGCTTATATTTTTGGTGGGGATGCAGGTAGTGCAGCTACTGTTGTGAGCGGAAATATTGAAACACTGAAGAAGATTATTGAAGAAGGTGCAAGATACGGAAAACTCAATCCAGGTGTTCCGATTTCGTATTCAACCAACTTTGTCAAAGACAATAGACCTGCTCAGATTTTGAGCAATTCAGAGTACATAGAAACAACTTCAACCGTCCATAATAGTAGTGCATTGACATTGGACCATTCAGGTGCTTATGTTGCGAAATACAACATTACTTGGGAAGAAGTATCTTACAATGAAGCTGGAGAAGAAGTTTGGGAACCAAAAGCTTGGGATAAGAATGGTGTAAATCTGACCTCACACTGGAGTGAAACCATTCAAATTCCAGGAAATGCTCGCAATCTTCATGTCAATATTCAAGAATGTACAGGATTAGCATGGGAGTGGTGGAGAACAGTTTATGACAAAGATTTACCACTTGTTGGTCAACGTAAAATAACCATCTGGGGAACAACGTTATACCCACAGTATGCGGATGAGTTGATAGAGTAATCTGGCAATGTATTATACTCTCTTAGCCACAGAAGCTGGAGCTAAATACTATTCGTCAGAAACTTATCACAAGAAAATGGTATTAAAATAAGGATTCTATTCAAATTTTGGGTAGAATCTTTTATATTTTCCTAAAAACTACTTTTAGGTATGAGAACTCGTTCTGAAACTATTTTTAGGAATTTTTGTATTTCTACAAAAATCGAAATTACATTCTAAATAAAAAGAGGTTATTGAAAAAATAATAATATACTATATAATAAATAATGTAAGCGCTATCTCTAGTATAGAGCAGAAAGGAATGACACAATGGGGACTATTAGTAAGACAGATTTAAAGCAACAAATTAAGGACGGTATTATCATTTCCTGTCAGGCTTTGCCAGGCGAACCTCTGTATAGGGAAGAAGGCGGTATTATGCCTTTACTAGTCAAGGCTGCCCAAGAAGCAGGGGCAGTCGGTATTCGGGCCAATAGTGTGCGAGATATTAAGGAGATAAAAGAAGTAACTACTTTGCCAATTATAGGAATTATCAAGCGAGACTATCCTCCACAAGAGCCCTTTATTACGGCTACGATGCGAGAAGTAGACGAGTTAGCAGCTCTAGATATTGAGGTCATTGCTCTTGATTGTACCAAGCGTGAGCGTTATGACGGACTCGATGTTGTTGATTTCATTAAGCAAATCAAGGAAAAATACCCCGAGCAACTTTTTATGGCAGATATTTCAACCTTTGAGGAAGGATTAACTGCTTATGAAGCAGGCATCGATTTTGTTGGGACAACACTTTCGGGGTATACATCCTATAGTAGGCAGGAGGAGGGACCGGATATTGAATTGGTTGACCGCTTGTGCCGAGCAGGTATCGATGTGATAGCGGAAGGAAAAATACACTATCCTGACCAAGTAAAAATTATTCATGATTTAGGTGTGGCAGGAATTGTTGTAGGCGGTGCAATTACACGTCCAAAAGAAATCGCAGAGCGGTTTATTAGTGCTTTACATAAATAATAAATAGGTTATAGAAAGGAATGGAGTATGAATTTTAAGAAGTTTTCTCAGCTAGGGCAGGCCTTTATGTTGCCAATCTCAATTTTGCCTGTTGCTGGTCTCTTACTGGGAATTGGAGGCGCCTTATCAAATAGTAATGCTGTAGCACAATTTCCTGTATTGGATCAAGCGTGGTTGCAAGCTGTATTCACTATCATGAGTACGGCAGGTAGTGCGGTATTTGCGAATTTAGCGTTGATTTTTGCAATTGGTGTTGCTGTAGGTTTGGCAGATGCTGATAAGGGGACTGCTGGCCTATCTGCTGGGGTTGCATACTTGGTTTATACGGCTACTATTAGTGGATTTTTAACTCTTTTTGCAGATAAGGGAGCAAGCATTGATACTGGAGTTTTGGGCGCTTTAGCGATTGGTATCACTGTTGCAACTTTACACAACAAATACCGAAAAATTGAATTACCAGCCTTTCTTGGTTTCTTCGGAGGCTCTCGCTTTATTCCAATTATTTCATCATTTGCAGCAATTGCGATTTGTTCCATTTTTTATATAATTTGGCCACCGATTCAGAATTTGTTAGTTGATTTTGGTAAGGCAATAGCAGAGATGGGAAGTTTTGGAACCTTCTTATATGGTTTTGGATTACGTTTGACAGGTGCGTTTGGCTTGCACCATACCATCTATCCAATGTTTTGGTATACTTCATTAGGTGGAAGTGAAGTGGTAGCAGGTGAGACGATCCAAGGTGCGCAAAATATTTTCTTTGCTCAATTAGCAGATGCGAACCATACAGGCTTATTTACTTATGGAACTCGATTTTTTGCTGGTCGATTTGCAACGATGATTTTTGGTCTACCAGCATCTTGTTTGGCTATGTATCACGCAATTCCTAAGGAAAATCGTAAGAAGGTTGGTAGTTTTTATTCAAGTAGTGCATTAACTTCCTTATTGACAGGAATTACTGAGCCAATCGAGTTTTCTTTCTTGTTTGTTGCTCCATGGCTATATGTTGTTCACGCATTTTTAGATGGATTATCATTCTTAGTTGCGGATCTCCTGCAAATTCGTATTGGGAACTCATTTTCTGGTGGGCTTATTGATTACTTGATTTTTGGTGTTTTCCAAGGAAATGACAAAACCAATTGGATTTACGTTATTCCTGTAGGCTTGCTTTGGGCAGCAGTTTATTATCTAGTTTTCAAATTTTTAGTAACCAAATTTCACGTGCTAGTTCCTGGTATGGAAAGCAGTGATCAAGCATCACATTCTGAAAAAGTTTTATCAAACGGTTCTAGTCTTCGTGATAATGCAATTGCTATCATCGATGCTCTTGGTGGAGCAGATAATATTGAGAATGTGACTGCCTGTGCGACTCGATTAAGAGTATCGCTCAGAAATAGTGGTCTTGTGGATAAGGGAGTTATTCAGTCGATAGGTGCAACGGCTGTTTTGGATGTAAAAGGAGGAATACAGGCTATTTTCGGAGGTAAGGCTATTCTGTACAGCCAAGAAATCAATCAAATTCTTGGTCTTGAAGAATAGAGTTAGATTTAAGTGAATTAAAAGCATTCAAACTGTACCTATCGGGTATTTTTGAATGCTTTTTGTCTTTTTAAGAGTGTTGTGAAATAGAAAGATGGATGAATTATTCTCTAATAGTTTGCTTGAAAATATTCTCTTTTTTCTCCTTGTCAATAGCCAAAAAGTAGGCGTAGATAATATCTAGCATGATGAGCAGGGGAATTTGGGGTGAGATACGGTTGCCATAATTAAGGTGTCGGACAGAGGCGACTGGAATGATTTGGTCAAAAGTCGAATGGGGAAAACTCTTAGTTGTTAACAGGGCGGTAGGAATCCCCTTTTGAGCAGCCAGGTGGAGATGCTCCATGACCTCTTCTGTCTGACCAGACAGAGAAAGACCGATGACCAGGCAACTAGGGTCTAAAATAGTAGTTGTCCAAATAAGATTGTTTTTATCAGTAATTGCATCACAGATTACACCCAGTCGCATAAAGCGGGATTTGATTTCCATTGCAACCAAACCAGAACTGCCGATTCCGTAAAAATAGACACGCTTGCTACTATCAATCAGTTTGGCAATTTCTTCCAATTTTTCTTCATCAACGAGTTTATTGGTAGCAGTTAGGATTTCCTCATAGTTTACCAAGACTTTTTTTGTTAGGCTCCGCTGTAATTTTTCAAAATGTTTATCCAAGTATTGTTGGTTATTTTGAAAGGCAAAGACAAATTCTCGATAACCGGAAAATCCACATTTTTTGGCAAAACGGGTAAGAGCAGATGGAGAAATGTGGAGTTGCTGTATAGTGTTTTCTTGGCTAAGATCGGCGCTAGATGGGTCTAACTGAGTAAAATAACTGGCAATCTGCTTTTCAAGTCTAGTCATCTGATCCAGATGAGACTCAATGATGGCAGTGATGTGTTTCGGTGTTTGTAACATTTTCCATTCCTCTGATAGCTTCTGAGGACATTATACCACTAAAACCCCCTCATTGATAGGTTTTATGATATAATGGAAACGTAAAAGGAATGTAAGATTATGTATATTGAAATGATTGATGAAACAGGGCAGGTTTCTGCTCAAATGCAGGAGCAGATTACAGAATTGCTCCAGTTTGCTGCCGAAAAAATTGGCAAGCAAAATAAGGAAATGGCTGTGACCTTTGTGGACAATGCTCGCGTCCATGAGGTCAATTTGGAATACCGAGGAATTGACCGTCCCACAGATGTTGTCAGTCTAGAATATAAGCCAGAGTCGGAGATTGTTTTTGATGAGGAAGACTTACTGGACAATCCTGAATTGGCTGAAATGATGGAAGATTTCGATGCCTATATTGGTGAATTGTATATTTCTATCGATAAGGCACGTGAGCAAGCTGAAGATTACGGACATAGCTACGAGCGCGAAATGGGCTTTTTAGCTGTACACGGTTTTCTGCATATCAATGGCTATGATCATTATACGTCAGAAGAAGAAGCAGAAATGTTTGGTTTACAAGAAGAAATTTTGACGGCCTATGGACTTACAAGAGAATAATTCAAAAAATCGCTGGAAAAACCGAGAATTGATTGCAAGTCTAGAATTTGCAGTAACGGGTTTGTTGACGGCTTTCAAGGAAGAACGCAATATGAAGAAGCACCTTGCTTCAGCTGTCCTTGTTGTGCTTGCGGGACTTATTTTCCAAGTATCTGTGACAGAATGGCTCTTCCTCTTGCTCAGTATTAGTCTGGTTATCGCTTTTGAAATTGTGAATTCGGCTATTGAGAATGTGGTGGATTTGGCGTCAGACTATCATTTTTCTATGTTGGCAAAGAATGCAAAAGATATGGCAGCAGGGGCAGTCTTGTTTGTGTCAGGATTCGCCTTGTTGACAGGATTGATTATCTTTGTGCCGAAAATTTGGGACTTTATTTTTTAGAATATAAGGAGAATACATGACATTTAAGTCAGGTTTTGTGGCGATTTTAGGTCGTCCAAACGTTGGGAAATCAACTTTTCTCAACTATGTAATGGGGCAAAAAATTGCCATCATGAGCGATAAGGCTCAAACAACCCGTAATAAGATTATGGGGATTTATACAACAGAAGAAGAGCAGATTGTCTTCATTGACACACCAGGAATCCACAAGCCTAAGACGGCTTTGGGTGACTTTATGGTGGAATCTGCCTATAGCACCCTGCGTGAAGTGGACACGGTACTCTTTATGGTGCCAGCCGATGAAAAACGAGGCAAGGGTGACGACATGATTATGGAACGCCTTAAACAGGCCAAGGTTCCAGTCATTTTAGTGGTTAACAAGATTGACAAGGTTCATCCAGACCAGCTTTTGGAACAGATTGATGATTTCCGTCAACTGATGGACTTCAAGGAAATTGTGCCAATTTCTGCTACCCAAGGGAACAATGTTAATCGTCTCATGGAAATTCTCAAGGAAAATCTGGATGAAGGTTTCCAATATTTCCCTGCGGACCAAATCACTGACCACCCAGAACGTTTCTTGGTATCTGAGATGATTCGGGAGAAGGTTCTACACCTGACTCGTGAGGAAATTCCGCACTCTGTTGCCGTTGTCATCGAGTCCATGAAACGTGATGAATTTACCGACAAGGTCCATATCCGAGCGACGATTATGGTTGAGCGTGATAGCCAGAAAGGCATCATCATCGGCAAGCAAGGAGCCATGCTCAAGAAAATCGGCTCCATGGCCCGTCGTGATATTGAATTGATGTTGGGCGACAAAGTCTTCCTCGAAACCTGGGTCAAGGTCAAGAAAAACTGGCGAGACAAAAAACTCGACCTCGCCGATTTTGGCTATAATGAGAAAGAGTATTAAAAACGTCCGGGGGACGTTTTTAACCCGAGCCTAGAAATTGGAGAGCGAGGAAGTTCGGGGGAGTGAAACAATCTAGGAATAGACTGTTTCAGCAGGTCACATAGGAATGTGAAAGTGACCATTTGAAAACCCGAGCCTAGAAATTGGAAGGCGAGGTAGCCTGGTGTGACTTGTCTCACCAGAATAGAAAAGAATCAATTTCAAGCGTGAAGCACCACTTTTGTGGTGTTTTCCGTCGTTACGGTGAGATATTATGACAATTAGAGCAGTTAATGAACAGACTCTTTCTATCTGGGCTACTTTTGCAAGTCAGGTTTGGCAGACAAAAGAGCAAGTTTTGATAGAAAAATTTTCAAATAATGAGTTTCCTTTTGAGTTTTTGTATTACTCTCAAAGTGAGGAGCCGATAGCGTGGATTAGTTTATCGCTTCGCCGCGACTATGTAGAAGGATGTCAGGCGGGTCCAGTTGCCTATTTTAGAAGGAATTTTTATTAGTCCGAATTATCGTAATCAAGGGATTGCGGAAGAACTGTTAAATTTTGCAGAGGGTTGGGCTAAAAGCCGAGATGTATGCCAACTAGGGTCTGATGCGGAACTAGACAATCTACTGAGCCAGAACTTTCATATCAAACATGGCTTCCGAGAAGTTAGTCGAACAGTTCACTATGTTCTAGATTTGACTAGTGATTAACAGGTTATCAATCAAAAATTTAGTTTAGAAAGGAAAGCCGATTAGGTGTTGTAATTGAACTCGCCTAGGCCTCTTTGAAAATCACAACCGTGACCTTAGGTGTCGAAGCACCGTCGGTCAGGTTTCTATTTGCTTTGTAATTTTGTTAGAAAGGACGAGTGTTAGCGTACTTGAAAAGGTAGTTTGTTGCACTATTTAAGGCTAGTGTCAACATCTCAGCACAGTGGTTGATTGGCAGATTTGTTCGTGTTCCACACTCCAAATCTGACCTATACTAAGGAAGCGAACCCTGTTCGCACTATTTCCAACCTCCAAAGGTTCCCCAAACCTTTGGAGCTGTGTGGGGGTGGGAGTAAAATAGTCCAGTGGACTATTTTAGCCCGAACTTAGATTTATGGATGTGAGGTAAACTCTTCTAGGATTGTTCGAGTTCTTTCCCTCTCCCAAATAGATAGAGCTCCTTGTGTGCAAGTCACACAGCGTCGCTCTCCTTTTATCTTGTTATCATTATTTAGAAAGGAAAGCCGGTTAGGTGTTGTAATTGAACTCGCCTACGACTCTTTGAAAAAAGACAACCGTGACCTAGGCGCCGAAGCACCGTCGGTCAGGTTTCTATTTTTCTTTGAGTCGCTTAACGGCTTAGTATCGTAGTATGCCCGAATTGCCTGAGGTTGAGACGGTTCGTCGTGGTTTAAATCGGTTGGTCAAGGGAAAGGTCATCGAAAAGGTCAAGGTGACCTATGCCCCTATGGTTAAGACTGGTGCCGATGCTTTCTGTCAGGACTTGCTTGGTCAGGAGATTTTAGATGTGGACCGTCGTGGTAAGTATCTCTTGATTTACCTGACAGACCATGTTCTCATTTCCCACTTGCGGATGGAAGGTAAGTACAATTTCTTTCCTAATCAGGTGCCTGCCAACAAACATTTCCATGCCTTTTTTACTTTTTCAGATGGCTCGACCTTGGTTTATCAGGATGTCCGCAAGTTTGGCACAATGGAACTGCTGGGCAAGGCAGATGTGGATGCCTATTTTATCAGTCGAAAAATTGGTCCTGAGCCGACGGAGGAAGATTTTGACTTAGAAGAATTTGCCAAAAAGTTAGTTAAGTCGAAAAAGCCTATTAAGTCACATCTTTTGGACCAGTCTTTGGTGGCTGGTTTGGGAAATATCTATGTAGATGAGGCTCTGTTTAGAGCACAAGTTCATCCTGCTCAAGCAAGTAATCAGCTATCGGCAGAGCAGGTGGCAGATCTCCGTCAAGCCACCATAGAAGTTCTGCAACTTGGTATCGAAAAAGGAGGCTCAACCATTCGGACCTACAAAAATGCCTTGGGCATGGACGGGACTATGCAGGATTATTTACAAGTTTATGGAAAGACAGGACAGGCTTGTCCCCGTTGCCAGACCGAGATTGTCAAAATCCAGCTGGGCGGTCGGGGGACACATTTCTGTCCTCAGTGTCAGGTGAAACATGGCTAAAGTTATCGGATTGACAGGCGGTATCGCTTCAGGAAAATCAACGGTTACAGCTTTTTTGCGAGAACAGGGTCATCCAGTCATCGATGCGGATGCGGTCGTGCATGAATTGCAGGTCAAGGGTGGCAAACTCTACCAGGTTTTGCTTGCCGAGTTTGGGGAAGCTATCCTGTCAGCTGATGGCAGTCTAGATAGGGCTAAGCTGGGACAGGCTGTCTTTGCGGATAGCAATCTGCGGGCTCGTTTATCTGTCTTGCAGGACAAGATTATCAGGCAGGAGCTGTTAGACAGAAGGGATGCTCTCAAGCAGACTGAGGATGTAATTTTCATGGATATTCCTTTGCTTTACGAGGCTGATTATAGCGGGGAAGTAAATGAAGTCTGGCTAGTTTATGTCGATAGAGCGCAGCAGTTGGAACGGCTTATGAAACGCAATGGCTTAGCTGTTCAAGATGCAGAAAATCGTCTGGCTGCTCAGCTTTCTTTAGAGGAAAAACGGTCGCAAGCCCAGGTGGTGATTGACAATAGCGGAGCGGTTGAGGCGACCTTAACACAGGTTGCGCAACTTTTGGAGGAATTAAAGGATGGACGACGGTAGTAGTTATTGGAAGCAGAATTTGAAGGTGGCTTGGTTGGGAAATTTCCTAACAGGGACGAGTTTTACCTTGGTTATGCCTTTTATCTCGGTTTTTGTGGAAGAATTGGGGGTAGGCCTTGGACAGGTAGAATATTATGCGGGACTTGCGGTATCTGTTAATGCCCTTGCGGCAGCCTTGATGGCACCTATTTGGGGGAGTTTGGCGGACCGTTACGGTCGCAAGCCCATGATGGTGCGGGCTGCTTTTGCGATGATTTTTACTATGGGTGGTATGGCCTTTGTACCAAATGTTTTTTGGTTGCTTGCCTTACGTGTCTTAAATGGGGTATTTACAGGGTACATTCCCAATGCGACTGCCTTGATTGCCAGTCAGGTTCCAAAGGATAAGACGGGGTATGCTCTGGGGACCTTATCAACAGGTGCGGTAGCGGGTAATTTGATTGGTCCGACCCTGGGTGGTATCTTAGCAGAGATGTTTGGCGTACATATGGTATTTTTGCTGGTGGGACTTCTTTATGCTATCGTTGTGTTACTGACCGTTTTCTATATTCGAGAGGATTTTGTTCCAATCAAAAAAGGCGAAGAGATGTCGGTTAAAGAGGTATTTGAGCAGGTGAAAGATCGGCAGATGCTGGTTGGACTTTTTGTGACTTCTATGATTATTATTGCAGCTGCTCAGGCTGTTGTTCCTATATTGACCCTCTACGTGCGGCATTTGGGACAGACAGACAATCTCCTTTTTGTAGCTGGTTTTATCATTTCCTTGCCTGGTATGGCATCGCTAGTGACATCAGGTTATTTAGGGAAAATTGGTGATCGTATTGGCAATCATCGCCTTCTATTAATTGCTTTGACTTACAGTCTGTTGATTAATGTTTTCTGTGTTTTTGCAGAAAATCCTTTCCAGCTTGGTTTGTTGCGATTCATGTATGGTTTTGGGACAGGAGCATTGTTGCCTTCGGTCAATTCTCTTTTGACCAAGTTGACCCCAAAAGAAGGGATTTCAAGGATATTTTCCTACAACCAACTCTTTAATAATCTAGGTTCTGTTGTTGGTCCCATGATGGGGTCTGCGGTGGCTGCTCACATGGGTTATGACTGGGTTTTCTATCTGTCGAGCGGACTTGTCCTCTTTAACCTTATCTGGTCTTTGACCAATTTTAGAAACTATTTGAAAGTAAGGGATGTTTAGTGAGAGTTAAAATCAATTTACAATGTTCAGAATGTGGTAGTAAGAACTACTTGACTAGCAAAAACGCCAAGACTCATCCAGATAAGATTGAAGTCCTTAAATACTGCCCAAAAGAGAGAAAAGTAACCCTCCACCTTGAAACTAAGTAGGTTTTATGGTATAATGTCATAAGTTATTGTAGAAAGTGAAAAAAATATGTATCAAGCATTATTAGCAATTCTGTTGATTTTATCTGTTATTTTGATTGTAGTGATTTTTATTCAACCGGCTAAAAACCAGTCTAGCAACGTCTTTGACTCTTCTAGTGGAGCCTTATTTGAACGTACAAAGGCCCGTGGTTTTGAAGCGGTGATGCAACGCATTACAGCTATTCTTGTTTTTCTTTGGATGCTGGATGCGCTGGCACTTGTTATCATTTCAAGTAAGTAGATAAATCAGACTGGGACTTGTTCTTGGTCTATTTTTTTAGTAAAGGTAAGATGAAAAACGAAATTATTAACTATATTAAAGAAGTTGGTCCTGTGACCATGGATCAGCTAGCAGATCAGTTTGGAGCCAGTTCTGCTAAGAGCTTCACAGATTTGGTCAAGCTGGTTTCTAGCATGGAAGGCAGTCGTCAACTTGTCTTTGACAATGCTGGGCGGATTACTTTTCCTGCTCCAAAAATCTCCAAGAACAAGGTGACCTTGCAGGGCATTTTCCGTGCCCACAAGTCAGGTTTTGGTTTTGTGACCATTGATGAGGAGGAAGATGATCTCTTTGTCAGTCGTGACGATGTCAACTTCGCCATCGAGGGCGACCGAGTGGAAGTGGCGATCAAGAAAGTGGCGGACAGGCTCAAGGGAACGGCTGCGGAAGCGGAAGTCATTGATATTTTAGAACATAGCCTGAAAACTGCGGTAGGCTTGATTGTTTTTGACGAAGACAAGCCTGAATATGCAGGCTATATCAAGTCTAAAAACCAGAAAATCGCTCAGAAGATTTATATCAAGAAGTCACCTCTGGTATTGACCGGAACGGAAATCCTCAAAGTTGATATCGAGGCTTATCCAAACAAGAAACGGGACCACTTTGTTGCGACCATTCGGGACGTGGTGGGCCACAAGGACGATGTGGGGATCGATGTCTTGGAAGTTTTGGAATCCATGGACATCGTGTCGGAATTCCCTGATGAAGTCTTGGCGGAGGCTAATCGAGTGCCAGAAAGTCCGTCTGAGAAAGACTTTGAAGGCCGCTTGGACCTGCGAGATGAAATCATCTTCACCATTGACGGTGCGGATGCCAAGGATTTGGATGATGCGGTCCATATCAAGCAGCTCAAGAACGGCAATCTGGAGCTGGGTGTCCATATCGCTGATGTCAGCTACTATGTGACCGAAGGCTCTGCCTTGGACCAGGAAGCTGTCAAGCGAGGGACTTCTGTCTATGTGACCGACCGTGTGGTGCCAATGCTGCCAGAACGCCTGTCAAATGGCATTTGTTCCCTTAATCCAAATGTGGATCGCCTGACCCAGTCGGCTATTATGGAAATTGACCGTAAAGGCAAGGTAGTCAAGCACTGGATTGGTCAGACGGTCATCAAAACCACCTTCCGCATGACCTATTCCGATGTCAATGATATGATTGCGGGCAATCAGGAAAAGCTTGCTAAATACAAGGCGATCGTGCCAAGTGTGGATCTCATGGTCAAGCTCCATGAGACGCTGGAAACCATGCGGTACAAGCGTGGAGCTCTGAATTTTGACACAGCTGAAGCTAAAATCATCGTCAACAAGGACGGTCTGCCAGTCGATATTCAACTGCGCCAGCGAGGCATTGCCGAGCGGATGATTGAGTCCTTCATGCTGGCGGCCAATGAGTGTGTTGCCGAGCATTTTGCCAAGTTGGACCCGCCTTTCATCTATCGGATCCACGAGGAGCCTAAGTCGGACAAATTGCAGAAGTTCATCGACTATGCGACCAGCTTTGGTCTGACGGTCTATGGTACGGCTAGCTCTATTAGTCAGGATGCCCTTCAGGATCTCATGGAGCGGGTCAAGGATGAACCCTATGCGGATGTCCTCAATATGATGTTGCTTCGCTCCATGCAGCAGGCACGTTACTCAGAGCACAACCACGGCCACTACGGACTGGGTGCGGAGTTTTACACCCACTTCACCAGTCCTATCCGCCGCTATCCTGACCTGCTGGTGCACCGTATGGTGCGGGACTATGGTCACAATCCTGCGGAAAAAGCAGAGCATTTTGAGCAGGTTATTCCTGAGCTTGCCAAGTCTTCGTCCAGTTTAGAACGCCGTGCCATTGAGGCAGAGCGGGAAGTCGAAGCCATGAAGAAGGCAGAGTTCATGCAAGAATTTGTTGGGCAAGAGTTTGATGGTGTCGTGTCTAGCGTGGTCAAGTTTGGACTTTTTGTCGAGTTGCCAAATACGGTTGAAGGCCTAATCCATGTCACCAACCTCAACGAATACTACCAGTTCCACGAGCGGACTCTGACCTTGCAGGGTGAGAAATCTGGTCGGGTCTTCCGTGTCGGTCAGCCAATCCGTATCAAGCTAACGCGGGCGGACAAGATGACAGGGGAAATTGATTTTGCCCACGTGCCGTCCGAGCTGGATATTGTCGAAAAAGCTTTGAAAGCCAAGCGGAGAACGGCTAGTCACTCCAACCGTGACCGTGATGATCGGTCAGGGCGAGGACGGGGCAAGCACCACAAGCAAGAAGCTGCTGGTCGCGACAGCGGACGTCACAAGTCTGGAAAAGACCACAAGTCAAAAAGTGGTAAAAAAGACAAGAAAAAGAAACCATTTTACAAAGAAGTGGCTAAAAAGAACAAGAAGAAAAGGAGATAGGCATGGCCAAGGGTGAGGGCAATGTGATTGCACAGAATAAAAAAGCCCGCCACGACTATACCATTGTCGATACAGTGGAGGCGGGGATGGTCCTGACGGGGACGGAGATTAAGTCCATTCGTGCGGGGCGGATCAACCTCAAGGACGGCTTTGCCCAGATCAAGCAGGGTGAGGCTTGGTTGGTCAATGTCCATATTGCTCCCTACGATGAGGGCAATATCTGGAACCAGGAGCCAACGCGGACCCGCAAGTTGCTCTTGCGGAAGAAGCAAATCGAGTCCTTGGGCAATGAGGTTAAGGGCACAGGGATGACCCTGGTGCCGCTCAAGGTCTATATCAAGGACGGCTTTGCCAAGGTTTTGATTGGGCTTGCCAAAGGGAAGCACGATTACGATAAGCGAGAGTCAATTAAACGCCGTGAGCAAGACCGTGATATTAAACGGACTATGAAGGCTATCAATAGTCGCTAAGACTGGGAGAAATCCTGGTCATTTTTGTTATCGGAAAACAAATACCCCAGATATTTTCGAAACTATCTGGGGGTTATTATTTGATTTTCGCAGAGTATTAATCCACCGTCACCATTGCTTTAATCGTTTTGCGGTTGACCATGTCTTTGTAGGCTTGGTCGATATTGTCCAGGCTGTAAGTTTGGGTGAAAACTCGACCTGGGTTGATGTCGCCTTTGAGAACGGCATCGAGCAAAATTTCTTTATCGTAGGTTGTGACAGAAGCAGAGCCACCACCGATAATGATATTTTGAGCAAAGGTTGAGCCAAGGGCGTGGTTGTTGTAGTGTGGCACACCGACAAAACCGATGCGACCACCACTGTGAAGGACGCCGAGTGCTTGGTCAATAGAGGCTTCTGTACCGACACATTCAAGAGCAGCATCAGCGCCACCACCTAGGATTTCACGGACTTTGGCAATACCTTCTTCACCACGTTCTGCTACGATGGCAGTAGCCCCTGATTCCAAAGCCATTTGCTGACGGTCAGCATGACGGCTCATCATGATAATCTGAGAAGCTCCCCGCATTTTTGCTGCGATAACGGCACATTGCCCCACTGCACCATCACCGATGACAACAACCTTGTCACCAGGTTTGACATTTGCAACACGCGCAGCATGGTAGCCTGTTGGCATAACATCTGCCAGAGTCAAGAGAGATTTGATCATACCTTCTGAGTAGTCACTTGGCTGACCAGGAATTTTGACCAAGGCCCAGTTGCCGTAGTGGAAACGAATATATTGAGACTGGTAGTTGTTGCCCCAGTTGGTGTAATCTGGATGGTTGTCACAAGTACCGTCAAAGCCAGCACGACAGGCATCGCAATGTCCGCAACCGTGTGTAAATGGAACAATCACAAAGTCACCAGGAACAAGGGTTGTAATGTCCTCGCCGACTGCCTCCACAATCCCGATGGCTTCATGACCAGAGTTAGTGTCACCATGGTCATGGTGAATGTCTTCTCCGTAGCCCCAAAGGTCTGAACCACAGACACAGGCCCGCACGACCTTGATAATGACATCATCTTTGGCTTGAAGGCTTGGTTTTTCGATTTCTACAACGGTCATCTTACCGGCTTTTTCATAAATAGCTGCTTTCATATTCATCACACACTTACTTGTCAGTAAATATCCTTTCTGATTGAAATAGTCTTTCAGTTTGCTTTTAGTACTAGCTCTAACTGTCTGGGGGACAGTTAGAGGTTGGATATAGAACGAACTAAGTTCGTGTCAAAAGTTGCAGACAGCTTGTGCAGTCTACCAGACTGTGCCAGGTTGACAATGAGGCTTGCGAAAGCAAGTCACTTACACAAAGTACGGCAAAGCGAGTTCAAACAATCCAGTGGAGTGTTTGAAGTTGGAGATAAAGAAACGGAGTTTCCTCATACGTTGACGTAATAAAAGATAAACTGAACGACTATAAGACTTATTATACACCTTGGAGTTCACTCTAAGTCAAGAAAAAAATGGGTTTGAATTCATATTTCCTTTGTGATAGACTAAGTGTATCGGAAAGAAAAGGAGAGATAATGACAGTTTTAGTTCCTTACAAACGCATGCCCATTTGGAATCAAGAGACGGTTCCCCAGCATTTTTTGACCAAGCACAATACCAAGGTGGGGACTTGGGCCAAAATCAAGGTCTTGAGAGGTCAACTCAAATTTGAGCCGATTTCAGATGATAATGAGATTTTGGGAGAATACATCTATGGTCCGACAGATGATATTCCCTTTGTGGTGCCACAGGTGACCCTGTTGACAGAGGATACGGAGTTTTTCTTGGAATTTTTCTGTCAGCCAGAGGATTATTTTGCTAAAAAATATGACTATACGCGAACCCATTCAGAGGTCTTAGAGGCATTGAAAATCATCAAGCCTTGTAGGGTTTTGGATCTAGGTTGTGGTCATGGTAGGAACAGTCTTTATTTGGCTCAGCAGGGGTTTGAGGTAACTGCTGTAGATAAAGATGTACCAAGTATTCGGACACTTTTGCAGGTCAAGGAAGTAGAAGATTTGGACTTGCAGGCTGGGACTTACGATATTAATTCAGCTAGTCTGGAGCAGGATTACGACTGGATTATCTCAACCGTTGTCTTTATGTTCTTGGAGCGGGAGCGGGTGCCAGCTATTATCCGCAATATGCAGGAGCAGACACGGCCTAGTGGCTATAACTTGATCGTGGCGGCCATGGATACGGAGGATGCACCCTGTCCGATGAATTTCTCCTTTACCTTTCGAGCAGGTGAGTTGAAGGAATACTACCGTGACTGGGAATTGGTCAAGTACAATGAGGATTTTGGTCAGCTCCATAAGCATGACGAACATGGTAATTTCCTCAAGATGCGGTTTGCGACCATTTTAGCACGAAAGAAATAAGGATAGATATTTTTTAGTAAAATATTTGGTATAAATTAATATAAAAAAGAGTAATTGTTGGTTACTCTTTTTTTATATTAATTGGAGTTATTTTCCAAGATAAAATGATTATAGACTGCTAAGGATGCTGCTCCAATTGCACCTCGAAATATATTTAAAGTTAAGAATTCAATATCTAAATTATTTTTACTTGGAATAAATTGCAATTGATTGTCAACAAGATTATTAACTTTTTCTGAAAAACCTGGATAATTTAATAACTGGCTATTAATGAAAATTTTTTTTGAATCATAAATAATCAATGTATTTGCGATTGAAGTGGCTAAAAAATCAATCCCTGATTCAATTTTTTCAATAATAAAACCATCTCCTAGTCTGTATGCATTGTATACAACATCTAATGTAATATCTTCTGGTTTTTCAACCAAAGTTTTTATGATAGAACCTTGAACATTTTCAAATAAAAATCTTGCATTATTAATTAACCAAGTATCAGAAATATAAGTTTGAAGGCATCCGCGTTTTCCACATTCACAAGAAGGTCCGTTTAAATCAACTACTGTATGACCAATCTCTCCAATATAAAAGTTTTTGTTTTGTAAAATATGTTCGCTATCAAAAAATGAACAGAACAATCCAGGTCCAATATGAATAAATAAAAACTGCTCTGGCGAACTTTCGGGATGAAAAAGATATGCACCAATTGCCATGCAATTAATATTGTTCTCTAGAAAAATAGGAATTGAAATACTTTCTTTAATTACGGCAAGATCAAAATAAATCCACTTTACATTATTTGAAATAATATGTCCTGATTTTGAATCAAAGTGGCCTGGTACAGCAATACCGAGAGCTCCAAATTCAAGATAGGAAAACTTTTCTAGAGTTTCGGTTACTAATTGGATTATTATTTCATTTATTTTTTTGGAATCATATTCTGTAATTTTTATATTGCTGTTTTTGATTAGGTTTCCAATAGTGTCTGTGACTGCTAAATAGATTCCATTGGCATTAATCTCTATTCCAATATAATGTCTATATTGAGAATTTACTGTAATAAGTCGTCTACTACGACCTGATCCAATATAATCTCGAACCTCATCGCCAGTCTCAATAACTTTATTTTCAGCTACAAGATAACTAATCATATTCGTAATAGTTGCCGGAGTAATTTTTAAAGATTTAGATATTCTTGTTCTAGAGCTTTTTTGATGTCTAAATAAAGTTTTTAATATATTTCCAGAAATATTTCTAATGGTTTCTTCTTTCTTTCCCATTTTAGTACCTCACATTGGAAAATAGTATTTTTCAATGTAAGAATAACATATTTTTTATAAAAAATGAAGTAAAAATACTGAATGTATAAATAAATTTTGTTTTTTAATTAAAAATATAAATAAAAACTTGACAATTAAGCGCTTACATGATATCTTTATTTTATAAAATAAAATTAATGGAGGATAAGAAAATGAATAGATTAATGCATTTTCTTGAACATAAACTTGCTCCTTTTGGAACTAAGGTAGGAAATCAACGTCATTTGAAAGCAGTTCGTGACGGTTTTATGATGGCTATGCCACTTGTATTAGTTGGCTCGTTCTTCCTGTTGCTAATCAGTTGGCCGGATCAGGCTTCTGGGGGATTTTCAGTAGTAGGCTTTTTAGAGCAAATTGGTTTGTTGGGGATTTTAAATCGGTTAAATCAATCAACAATGGCGATCATCTCTCTCATAGCTACATTCGGTATTGCATATCGATTATCCGAATCATATGAGACAGATGGACCTTCTGCAGGTGTTATTGCTTTATCTTCTTTTATTTTACTTGCACCAAGATTCTCAACAATGGTTTTCAACGAATCTGGTGAACAAATTAATCAAGTATTTGCTGGAGCAATACCATTTGGAAGTTTGAACGCAAGTGCATTATTTGTTGCTATTGCTGTTGGATTAGTTTCAGCTGAAATTTATCGCTTCTTTATTCAAAGAGGTATTACAATTAAAATGCCAAAAAATGTCCCTGACGTTGTGGGTAAGTCGTTTGCTGCATTGCTTCCAGCATTAACAACATTGATTTTCTGGGCGTGCGTCTTCCAGGGATTAGAAGCTGCCGGTGTTGAAGGTGGACTTGGAGCGGTTTTAGGATTAATTGTAGGTAAACCACTAGGACTTATTGCAGGAAGTCTAGGTGGAATGGTGCTTGTTGTGCTTGTAAATTCACTTTTCTGGTTTACTGGCGTTAATGGTGGACAAGTGTTAAATGCTTTTGTTGATCCGGTTTGGTTACAGTTCACAGAAGCAAATCAAGTTGCAGCAGCTGCGGGAGAAAAATTACCACATATTATTACTTTGCCATTCAAAGATTTGTTCGTATTTATGGGCGGTGGTGGCGCTACAGTAGGATTAGCGATTTGCTTACTTGTCTTTAGTAAAAGTCGTACATTTAAGAGTTTAGGACGAATCTCCTTTATTCCTTCTCTCTTTAATATTAATACTGCTATTCTGTTCAGTTTTCCAACCGTTTTGAATCCTATTATGATGATTCCTTTTATTCTCACGCCAACAGTAAATGCAATAATTACCTATTTCGCTATGGCAACTGGATTAGTTCCGATGACAACAGGGGTTGTTCTTCCTTGGACAATGCCTCCAATTCTTGGTGGGTTCCTTGCTACTGGCGGTAGTGTTCAGGGAGCAATTTTACAAATTATTTTAATCGGAGTCTCATTCATTATTTATTATCCATTTTTCAAAGTGGCCGATAATAAGAATTTAGAGCTTGAAGCATCAGGAGAGTGATCATATGAAATTAACGATTTTTGATAAAGTACAGAATAAAACTTCTCAATTTGCTATAGATGAACTTACATATTACTTGAAAGCCATTTTTGATTTTGAGTTAGGAAGGACAACTGTTGAGGAAGATGCAAATATTCTACTCTCAAAAGAATATTTTGACAATAATGATACGATTGGGATTGAGATGAAGAATGGAAATGCGATATTATCAGGTAATTCTGATATCTCTATTCTTATTGCGGTATATCGCTTACTTAGTGAATTTGGAGCTGTATTCACTAGACCAGGTAGAAAACATGAACTAATTCCCTCGTTATCGATATCTGACTGGAATGAGAAAGAGCTCTCTATTCACGAGACTGCCAGTTATAAACATCGAGGAGTATGTATAGAAGGTGCAGATAGTTACCAGAATATAAAAGAATTTTTGGATTGGTTACCAAAAATTAATATGAATAGCTTTTTTATTCAGTTTGAGAATCCGTATTCATTTTTAAAGCGCTGGTATGAACATGAATTTAATCCGTATGCGGATAAAGAAGATTTCAATACGGAAATTGCACAACAAATGAGCGACCTTTTAGATGAAGAATTATCAAAACGAGGTTTAATACATCATCGTGTTGGACATGGTTGGACTGGTGAAGTACTTGGATATTCATCTAAGTACGGATGGGAATCTGGGTTAATACTACCTGAAGAAAAGAAACCCCTAGTCGCTGAATTAAATGGAAAACGTGAGTTATTTAATACAGCGCCAATACTAACTAGTCTATGTTTCTCAAATCCAGATGTTGGTGAAAGAATGTGTGAACTAATTGTAAACTATGCAAAGGAAAGGAAAGATGTAGACTACTTACATGTTTGGTTATCCGATGCACGGAACAATATTTGTGAATGTGAAAAATGTAAAGAAGAAATACCCTCAGATCAGTATGTACGAATTTTGAATCAATTAGATCGGAAATTAAGTGAAGAGGGGCTTAATACAAAGATTTGTTTTTTACTTTATCATGAATTGCTTTTTGCACCAAAGCATGAAGTTTTAGAGAATCCTGAACGTTTCACAATGATGTTTGCGCCTATTACCAGAACTTTCGAAATGAGTTATGCTGATGTAGACTATGAAAACAATGTCCCACTTCCAAATGAGTATACAAGAAATAATATTGTTCTTCCTAACTCACTTGAAGAAAATCTCTCATATTTATTTAGTTGGCAAAAAGTGTTTAATGGAGATAGTTTTGTCTATGATTACCCACTTGGTCGGGCACATTATGGTGATTTAGGATATATGAAGATCAGTAAAGTAATCTTTAGAGATGTCGTATATCTTAAAAAATTGGGTTTAAATGGTTATATTAGTTGCCAAGAGTTACGCGCAGGTTTCCCTCATAACTTCCCTAACTTTGTGATGGGTCAAATGTTGTGGAACAGAAATTTAGAGTACGATGAATTGAAAGCGCTCTATTTCAGTTCCTTATATGGTTCTGAATGGAAAAGTGTTGTAACGTACTTAGAAAAATTATCAGATTACTCTTCATGTGATTATTTTAATTCAATAGGTGATCGCCAAAATGCTGAATTATCAATGAAATACAATATCTCAAGTAAATTAGCATTTAATTTTATAAATATCTTGGAAGAGAATGTGGCTAAAAATTACGGAATTAAACGTGATGCTTGGCGACAATTAGGTTATCACCGAGAATATGTTATCAAATTGGCCAACGCCCTTTATCTAATGGCCTCTGGAGACTATCTCGATGGCCAAATCCAATGGAGAGACTTTTTAGATTATATTAGAAATCATGAATCAGATTTTCAACCATATCTTGATGTTTACCGTATCATTGAAGTTGCTAAAAATTATGCTGGATTCAAATTGTAGTCCTATGGATTAGATTAGAAAAATAGCCAATTCACTATTTATTTTTAAGTGAATTGGCTTGATGTCTATTATTAGAAGGATAAATAAAAATATTTGATGTTATTTTTTGAGAGGGTTACATGAATAAAAAAATTTTTTTAAACTCAGCGATTATATTACTCTCTGTTACTTGTTTTACTGGTTCTGTTGATGCTTTAGATAATAGTAGAGTGATAGCGATACCAAGCGAAATCGTAAACAGCGAAAACGCATACAACATTACTTTAAAAGCGAAAACTGATGGAGTTGAAAGTGATCTTGGAGGAAGTATTGTTTCTGAAAATGGTGTCTTATCAGGTTCTAATGGTACTAAAATAAATTTGAAGATAACCACAAATCCTGGTTATCGATTTGTAGGTTATCAATCATTTTTAGAAAATGGAAATAGTACGGATGGATTGCTACCTATCGAAAATGATAGTTTTGAAATTTCAGATAAAACAGGCAATGTGACCGTAATAGCAATATTTGAGTCAGTTCCAGTTGATGAATCAATATATTTTAGTGATGATTTTTCAGTTGAAAATATTAATAATTATGTGATATCTGAAAACCTGGTAGGAAAAATTGGAATTAGTGATGGGAAAATGAATCTTCACGCTCCAGGTATCTCTTCGATCAAACCAATTTTAACAAAACCAATCGAAGATAATGCAACTTCTGGATATGAAATTGGGTTTACATTACAACAAATTGGTGAAGTAAAGCCATGGAATACTTTTAGAATAGTATTCAAAGAAGATCATGATGGGTCCATTTATGCTTTAGAATTTTCAGGACAAGCTGCTTTTTTAAAAAAACTTTCTAGTATAGATGCACCACTTCAATCTGGTGAAAAATATGCTGAAACAAGTCATATTCTAGGAAGTGAAGAGCATAAAGTACGACTTGTAGTCAAAGGTAATTCAGTAACAGTTAGTGATAATGGAATACCATTATTAAGTTACAACAGCCCAAACAATTGGAATGATGCCCAAGCATCTATTGTTTTTTCACCAGTTTCAAATCGGAGTGTTTCTCTAGATGATATTATTGTTCGAAGAACTCAAACCTTAAGACCTTTTCGGGTCGTTTCTCGATTAGATGGTCAGGAGGTATCTGGAGTTCTGCCTGGTTCAATTAAAGGAACCACAAGTCAAGTTTTTGTTGGAGATTCACTTAATTTAGAGGTCATTGAAAAATCTGGGTACCAATTTATTGGTTTTAAAGATAGTGCTGGTAATTTTCTTGATTTAACTACTTTCGTTGTTCCAAATGAGGAGTCAGAGTTAGTGCTGTATGCCGATTTTGAGTCAGTGGATGTAGTGATTCGTGAACCAAAGACTTTCTACATTGATAGTCTAGGAGGAAATGATTCTAATAACGGGGAAACCGAAAATAGTGCATGGAAATCATTTGAACAATTAAGGAAAAAGTCGTTTGTAGCTGGAGATAGAATATTAATAAAACGTGGAAGTCGGTTTGTTGGAGAAAGTGCTTTTCTTACATTTAAAGGTTCGGGTAGTCAAAATACTCCAATTCTAATTTCATCCTATGGTGAAGGTGAGTTACCTTTATTAGAAGGGCAAGGGAAAATTGAAAATGTAATTAAGTTGTATAATCAAGAGTTTATTACAATTGAAAATCTTGAGATTACAAATTTGGATCCAAATTTTTCTACAAGTTTTGAATTGAATTCCAATAATAATCGTACAAAATCACTTCGTGGACTACATGTGGTCGCTGAGGATTATGGGGTCGTTCATGATATAAATATTCGAAATCTATATATACATGACATAAATGGTAATTTAAGTTCGAAATGGAATGGAGGAATTTTCTTTGATGTTTATGGTACAACTATACCTACCAAATACGATGGTATATTAATAGAAAATAATTATCTAGAAAGGGTCGATAGGTCGGGAATAAAATTAGTTGGATCAACATGGGCAAACCAAAATTTGAAAAATAATAAAAATGTTCCGTTAAATTGGTATCCATCTACAAATGTAGTTGTTAGAGGAAATCGTATTGAGAAGGCAGGTGGTGATTCTCTAACTGTTAGAGATACTGATGGTGCATTGATTGAATACAATATTTCTGCTGATGCTAGATACCAAAACACTGGGTACAATGCAGGTATATGGCCTTTCCAAGCTTCGAATACAGTTATTCAATACAATGAATCATTTAGAACGCATGGTGTTCAAGATGGTCAGGGTTTAGATTTAGATCATATTTCTAATAATTCAGTGATGCAATATAACTACAGTCATGATAATGAAGGTGGGTTTATGTTAATCATGAACTGGTACGAACAAACATCTCCTACAGTTCGTTATAATATCAGCCAGAATGATAAAGACAAAATTTTTGAATTGGCTAGAGGAGGAGCACAAGGAACTGCAATTTACAATAATACAATCTACTCTGATTCGAAATTAACTGGACGAGCAGGTGTAATTGATATGCCAAGTACGTCAGGTGGAACAGGAGTAAAAGATATCTTTTTATTTAATAATATTTTTTACTTTGTAGATGGTGAGAAAATGCTTGTTGAAGCAAGTGATGCAGGTAAATATAAAGATAATATTCATTTTTATAATAATGCCTATGTTGGTGTCGAGGTGCCTAATGATCCTAGAGCAATCACTGAAGGGATAGAATTAAATGGTATTGGTACGGGACCAATTGATAATAAATCAATGATCGCAAATACCGGGAAATATTTAACTGGTCAATTAGACGGGTATAAAATTCCTTTCAACAGTGTATTGGCAAATAGTGGCGTATCAAAAGAAGATGCAATTACTTATTTCTATGAAAAATTAGGGATTCAGCAACAAATTGATTTTATTGAAAATGGGTCGTTAAATATGTCCCCAACAGAAGCCTTTTCTTTAGCTCGTCAAACGAATAGTATAGATGCAATCGCTCGCTCATATCCAAAAATTGATGGAGTTAACTATGATATTGACTTCTTTGGAGAATCTATTTTAACAGACAATTTATCTATAGGTGCTGCTCAAGTTAAATGAGTGAAACAGCTAGTTATTTTTCATTAAGTCAAATAGAATGATTTTTTACGTTAAAACACAATGAAGAAACTTAGTCTAAGAATTTTTAAAGTGAAAATCAAAATTACAGTCTGATTCTCAATAAATTGTAATATAAATTTACATAATAAATATTTCAGATATGATATTAATAATAATTGAGATAAATAAATTATTTGGATAAGGAGGTAACAATATGAGAAAAAAATTGATAGCCACGATTGCATTTTGCGTAGTTTGTCTATTTCTCTATTCATTTGTTCCTCAATCTTTCGGTACTCCAACTATTTTTCAGACACCTTATAAAACCTCTGTGAAATCCGAATTTGAAGCATTATTTCATAAACATGGTATTGATGTCTCAGAAAATGATTTTTGGGCTACATCATTAAATGGTCGAACACCTCAAGACATTCTAAATGAAAAAGCAAAATTACTATATATAAAATTCAATTTATTAGAAAAAGAAGCCCGGAAATATGGTTTTAATAAAGAAAAGTTAGATTTTAAAAAAGTAGATTGGAAGTTAGTATCAGATCGATATATTGAATTAAAACAAATAGTTATTGATGAAAAAATAAAAACCGTAAATCATGATCAGATTAAACAATACTATTTAGAAAATAATCTAAATTTTGCTCGTCAAGACCTAATAAATGGAAAAATCTCTACTTGGAATGATGGATTAATTATTTCTACAGAATCTGTTGAAATAAATGAAGAAACTGTTAGATTGGTCACTGAGAGATTTCCTGATTTAGAATTGCAATTAGAGAATATCGAGGTGGGCCAACAGTTTTCATGGAAGCAAAATGGTATTTATTATACTTTCTCTTGTCTTTCTAGAGAAGATAAGGGAATTATTCCACTTTCTGAAATTACTGATGCAGTTGCTATGCAATGTGCAGAGGAACTTGTTGATAGTTGGTTAAATAAAGAAGCTGACTCTTTAAAATAGTCCATAATTATTGACAATCTAAAGTTAACAAAAATTTTATGTTAATTTCAAAGGAATTGGGAATATTCGTACTGAAAAACTGATTTCAGTTTTATTGTCAAGTTTCTTAGTTAAATGAGGTAATTTTTGTTGCTATTCTAATTAATAGTTTGCAAAATAGGATAATATTAATTTATTAGGGCTAAACATTTTTTAAAGTTTTTGTAACTATGGGAGGATGAAGATGAAGAACAACAAAGAACAAAATTATTTTTGGTTGACATTCTCATTGATTGTTGCATTGATGATTTGGTGGTTTTTATCGAAATATGATCGAACCTCTCGTAGTTTTCCAAATATCATTTTGGTTTGGAATGCTTTATTAATCATGATAGACAAAGGTTTTATCTTTGAAGATATATTTTCAAGTCTAACTTCAGTTTTCTTCGGGTTCACGTCGGGCTTTCTATTGTCGGTGCCTAATGCATTGTTTATGTCCTGGTATTCTCCATATCGTAACATTGTAAATCCTTGGATACAATTTATCAGAAATATTCCACCACTTGCATATGTTCCTTTAGTAGTTATTTCAGCTGGGGTTGGGCTATTACCTCAAGTTATTGTAATAGCGATAGCTACTTTTCTGACCATGACTGTAACAATTTATCAAGGTATTCTTAATATTGATCCAAATTTAATTAAAGCAGCAAGAATTTTAGGAGCATCAGATTTTGAAATATTTAAAAGAATAGTGGTTCCAGCATCGATTCCATTTATTATGACAGCTGTCAGATTAGGTACATCGATTTCTTTAACTACAATCATTGCAGCTGAATCTACTGGTGCTACATCAGGTATGGGAATGAGAATACGGTCTTTAAATAACTCTTTTGATTCCTCAGGAATGCTTTTGTATATCATATTGATTGGAGTAATTGGTTTACTGTTAAATAAGTTAGTTGATTTGATAGAAAGGAAGTTAACTGGATGGCAACAGAAGTAAAAAAAATTAAGGTCAAAATTGAAGATGTTTCAAAATCATTTCAGTCAATTCATGGTGAGGTTGTTGCACTAAATCAAATAAATTTAGAAATCTTTGAGAATGAAATTGTTACAGTTGTTGGTCCATCAGGTTGTGGTAAATCTACTCTACTAAACTTGGTTGCAGGTTTGGAACCTGTAACTTCCGGGAAAATTTATTGTGATGATAATGAAATTGTTGGCGTTGGAGTTGAGCGTGGTGTTGTTTTTCAACAATATGCACTATTTCCTTGGATGAGTGTACAACAGAATGTAATGTTCGGACCTGAAATGCAAGGAAAATCAAAGTTAGAAGCTAGCGAAATAGCTAACAAGTATATTAAAATGGTTGGATTACAAGAATTTTCCAATCATTATCCGAAAGAATTATCGGGAGGAATGAAGCAAAGAGTTGCAATAGCAAGAGCGTATGCTGTTAATCCGACGATTCTATTAATGGATGAACCATTTGGAGCCTTAGATGCCCAAACGAGGATTCAACTGCAAGATGAATTGATTGAAATGCTGGAACATGAACGAAAAACATGTTTGTTTATCACACATGATATTGAGGAAGCAATACTTCTAGGAAATCGAGTAATTATTATGAGTTCAAGGCCGGGAGAAATTAAAGAAATTGTGAATGTTGATTTACCGTTTCCAAGAAGTCAATCCATAAAATTTGAAAATGATTTTATAGATATTAAGAACCACATTTGGTCACTTGTATATAAGGATTTTCTTAATATTAAAAAGTGACACACTTATACTCTTTTTTTGAGAGGGAAAAATGATTAAATTTGTTAAGAATAAGTATTTCAATTGGATTATTAGTCTAATCACTTTAATTATTTTGGTTGCATGTAGTTCTAATCAAACTTTAATAAGAGACAATTCAGCCAATATAGATAAAATAAGAATTGCATATATGCCAAATTTTGCAAGTCTTCATGACATTATTACTGGAATAAATTCAGGTATCTTTAAAGAGGAGGGGCTTGAAGTCGAATTGATTGAATTTGCTGATGGTCCAACTATCATTGCATCTTTAGAGTCAGGTTCAATTGATATTGGTAATATTGGTCCGGGTGCCCATAAATTGGCGATTGAAGGTAGAGCAGAAGTTGTTGCATTTAGTCAACTTGGGAATGCTGACGAATTGATTGCTCGGTCGGATAGAGGAATTGATTCAATAAAGGATTTGAGGGGAAAGAAAATTGGAACAGCATCTGGAACATCAGCAGAAACAATTCTAAAGCTTGCTTTGTTAGATGCAAATTTGTCTGAAAAAGATGTAGAAATTATTGATATGGATGCCTCCGCTATTGTTACAGCGATGTTGTCGGGATCAATAGATGTAGCTGCAACTTGGTCACCTAATACAACTTTAATAAAGCGAGAATTAAAGGAAAAAGTTGTTGTATTAGCTGATAATTCACGTTATAGAGACCAATCTCCAGCTATTGCTTCATATGTAACTTTTCTGGGGTATTCTGAAAAAAACAATGAAAAAATTTCCAGGTTTTTAAGAGGGTTATATCGTGCCATGGATTATCGATCTGAACATATGAATGAAGTTTCGGAATGGGTTGCCGCCCAAATAGGGTCAGATAGCTCGGTGGTACAAGATCAACTACAAGATGGAGAGTGGTTAACAAGTAGACAAATGATTCAATTGATAAACACTGGGATACTTCAACAGTATTACGAGAAACAACAAAAAAATTTAATAGAATCTGGAATAGTTGATATCTCTAGGAACATTAATGAATATGTTCTAATTGATCAAATGAGTAGTATTTTAAAGGAGTTTAAATAATTCTTGTGAAATATAATTAGCCATTTTATTATCAATAAAAGTAACGTTGATTCGATAATCATTCATAGTTTTCAAGAAAACATGAGGTAATGCATGATAGAATATTACAATTTTAATAAAAGTGAATTAGAAAAGCATAGTAGAATTCCATTGATTGTAAAAAAGAATAATGAGGAAATTTTTATTTCACTTGCTCTAGAAATGGTAGAATTAATAAAGGAAAATAACGAAAAAAATGAGAAAACTGTCATAATTTGTCCTGTTGGACCAGTTGGTCAGTATCCGCATTTTGTTAGATTAGTGAATCAATTTAAGATTGATTTGTCTAATGTTTGGTTTATTAACATGGATGAATATTTGTTGGAAGATTTGCATTGGATAGACGTAGTCCACCCTCTTAGTTTTCGAGGATTTATGCAGAAAAATGTCTACAGTCAAATACATCCAACTCTTATTATGTCAGAAGAACAAAGAATTTTTCCAGATCCTCTTGATATAGACTCGATTTCAAATAAAATCAAAGAGTTAGGTAAAATCGACTTATGTATTGGTGGAATTGGCATAAATGGGCACATTGCATTCAATGAACCGGATTCAACATTAACAGTTCAAGAATTTTTAAAATTAGGGTCGCGAGTGTTACCTATTTCTGTCGAAACAAAGGTTATGAATGGTTTGACGGTATTAAAAGGAGCTGTAGAAGAAGTGCCTAATTATTGTGTAACAATAGGAATGAACGAGATTTTTCAAGCGAAAAAAATTCGACTTGTAGTTTTTCGTGATTGGCATCATGCGGTCATACGTAAAACAGTTTGTTCTAAGCCAGATACTGGATTTCCATCAACTCTAATGCAAATCCATACAAATTGTTCTATCTATCTAAATGAATCGTTAGCAAATTAACCTATGTTCAAACACATACAGAATATATATAAGTTTATTACCCTTTTGATCAGATATAGTCATTAAGTTTTGAAATAGTAATCCAAGGATTCATTTATAGATTCGAATTGCGGTAATAATTCTATGATTGCTTTCTTTAAGTTTGCCCAAGCAGTTTCAATTGGATTTAATTCCGGTGAATACGGAGGTAAGGGCAGAAAGAAGTGGTGATGTTCAATACAAAGCTCATCTAGTTGTTTCTTAGGGTGAAAAGTCGCATTATCCATCACAATAACATGAGTTTCAGATAAGGAGAGTAACAGCTCCTCTGAAAACCACTTCATAAAAAAATCACTTGTCATACTTTCTTTGTAAATCATCGGAGCTACAAATTGATTTCCAATTTGACCAGCTACAACTGAAATACGTTCAAACCTTCGTCCACTAATCTTCTCCAGAACCTTATGCCCCCTAGGAGCTCTCGCTCGTGGGCGTGTTAAATAAGTATCAATGCCGGTTTCATCAATGTAAATGATTGGATAGCCGGATAGGAGTTGGAGAATGGTTGAGAACTGCTGGACTTTTCCTGCGTCCTGCTCTTTATAAGTTGTTGTCTTTTTTTAAAGTTATTTTGAGTTTCTTTAAAGCAGCCCAAACAGACTGCGGTGTGCAATCAAAATGTTCAGCTATTTCACGGAGAAAGGCATCTGGATGCTCTGAGACAAACTTCTGAAGTTGATCCGGTGGCAATTTTCTAGGACGTGAAGAACGCTTTTTAACCGCCAAAGTCCCGTGATGTTTTAACTGTTGTTCCCATAAATAGAGAGTGTTTACGCTAATATCAAAAAGCTGACAAGCTTCTTTTCGAGTATGACCTTCGTCTTGAACAAACGAAATCACTCGTTTTCTAAAATCTAAATCGTATGCCATAACTTTAGTATACCATAATTACTGATTTAAAACTGATTAACTATACCTAATGAGAGAAGATTCTCTCATTTTTTTAATCAAAAATGTTTACAAACGTAGTCGTATGTTGTATAATTTGTTTACAGATGTAGTCGGAAAAGGAGTAACCTATGAAACAAGCAAGCTATCCCATTCAAGGTATGACCTGCGCTTCCTGTGCTCTGACGGTTGAGAAAGCGGTTGGTAAACTAGTAGGGATTGAAGAAGCCAGTGTCAACCTAGCGACTGAAAAATTGAGTGTTAGCTATGATGAAAAGCTTTTGGGACTAGAGGATATTCGTCAGGCAGTTGAAAAGGCGGGTTATCAGCTAGTCGATAACTTGGTAACCGAGTCTTATGACATTTCAGGCATGACCTGTGCTTCCTGTGCCATGACGGTTGAAAAAGCTCTGGGCAAACTAGAGGGTGTAGAAGAAGTCAGTGTTAATCTGGCAACAGAAAAGGCAACCATCCGTTATAGCCATGATAAGCAAAATCCAGCTAGTCTTGAAAAAGCAGTTGAGCAAGCAGGTTATCAACTGTTCAGACCAGATCAAGTGGAAGTGACGGTGGACAAGGGACCAAGCAAGGAAGATAGTCTTTGGAAACGATTTGTCTGGTCAGCGGCCTTTACCCTGCCCCTGCTCTATATTGCTATGGGGCCAATGTTGCCTTGGGGTGGGCTTCCATTACCAGCTTTGCTCCATCAACCGCTAGTTTATGCGGTCAGCCAAGTCATCTTGCTCATCCCTGTCCTTTATATGGGACGCAGTTTTTTCAAAAAGGGCTTTAAAACTCTCTTGCAAGGCCATCCCAATATGGATTCCTTGATTGCCGTTGGGACAGGAGCAGCCTTGGTTCAAGGTCTTTTGATGATTGCTTTTCTTCTGATGGGGAAAGAAGTAGCCATGCACGGTCACCATCCAGAACTCTATTTTGAATCAGCCGCCGTTATCTTGACCTTGATTACCCTAGGAAAATATTTTGAAGCTAGAGCCAAAGGTCAGACTTCTGAGGCCATTAAGAAATTGATGGACCTTGCTCCCAATACGGCCCAGGTCTTGCGAAATGGGCAGGAAATACAAGTGCCGATTGAAGAAGTGGTGGTCGGTGACCAGGTCATTGTTCGCCCAGGTCAGCAGATTCCTGTTGACGGTCAAGTTCTAGAAGGCCAGACACGTGTGGATGAGTCTATGCTGACGGGTGAGAGCCTGCCAGTGAAGAAAGCTCTAGGCGATAATGTTTTTGGCGGTACCCTTAACCAGCAAGGTGCCATTACCATGCAGGCTACCAAGGTCGGTCGTGATACAACTCTGGCTCAGATTATTCGTTTGGTAGAAGAGGCTCAAGGATCTAAGGCCCCCATCGCCAAATTGGCTGACCAAGTATCTGCCGTCTTTGTGCCAGTTGTCATGGGCTTAGCATTCTTGTCTGGGCTGGCCTGGTACTTCTTGGGGCAAGAATCCTGGATTTTTTCACTTAGTATTATCATAGCCGTCTTGGTCATTGCATGCCCTTGTGCTCTGGGTCTAGCAACTCCGACGGCTATCATGGTTGGGACTGGAAAAGGGGCAGAAAACGGTCTTCTGTTCAAGTCTGGTCAAGCTATTGAAACCCTACAAGGTGTGAACACCATTGTCTTCGACAAGACAGGGACTATTACAGAGGGCAAACCCCAGGTGACAGACATTCATCTCTTGTCTACTAAAAATCGTGAGCAGGTCCTCCAGCTGGCAGCAAGTAGTGAGCAATTTTCCGAGCATCCTCTGGCTCAGGCTCTCCTGCAAGCTGCACAGACAGAAAAGATTGATCTCTTGCCTGCCACTGATTTTCAGGCTCTTTCAGGTCGTGGTCTTTCGGTGACAATAGCAGAGCAGACTATCTATCTGGGAAATGAACGGTTGATGCGGGAACAGGGAATTGATGTTTCCCAAGGACGTGCAGTCGCGGAGGCATTTGCCCATCAAGCCAAGACGCCTGTTTTCCTAGCCAGCCAGCAAGAATTACTAGCAGTCATTGCCATTGCTGATAAAGTAAAAGAGACCAGCCGTCAGGCTGTCCAGGCTCTGCAAACCATGGGATTAGAAGTGGTCATGCTGACAGGAGATAATGAAAAAACTGCCCAAGCCATTGCCAAGGAAGTCGGTATTGAGCAGGTGGCCAGTCAGGTCCTGCCAGATGATAAGGCCAACCAAGTCAAGCTCTTGCAAGAACAGGGCAAGACAGTCGCTATGGTGGGGGATGGCATCAACGATGCCCCAGCCCTAGCTCAAGCCCATGTGGGTCTGGCTATTGGTTCTGGGACTGATATTGCTATTGAGTCTGCCGACATTGTTCTCATGCATAGTGACATTTTGGATGTGGTCAAGGCTGTTAAACTCAGCCAGGCAACCATGCGGACCATCAAACAAAATCTTTTCTGGGCCTTTGCTTATAATGTAATCGGCATTCCAATCGCCATGGGTTTCTTACATGTATTTGGTGGACCTCTGCTCAATCCTATGTTTGCAGGTGCAGCCATGGCTCTCAGTTCAGTATCAGTCGTCTTGAACGCTCTGCGATTGAAAACCTACAAACTATAGTGAAAATACCAGTCAAAAAACTGGTATTTTTGTTTATAAACGCTTACAATAGATATATTAAGTGCAAGGGAGATGTTTATGACAACCTTTATTGGAAAACCAGTGACCTTGGTAGGTCCGCAATTAAGAGTGGGAGATACTGCCCCTGATTTTGTCCTCATGGCAAATGACTTGAGTCTGAAAAGCCTGAAAGACTTTGGCAAGCAGACTAAGGTCATCAGTGTGGTGCCTTCTATTGACACAGGGATTTGCGATACGCAGACCCGTCGTTTCAATCAGGAACTGGCTGACCGTGATAATACAGTTGTTGTGACTGTTTCAGCAGACCTCCCCTTTGCCCAAAAACGCTGGTGCGGGGCTGCAGGTTTGGAAGATGCCATCACCCTGTCTGATTACTATGACCATGCCTTTGGTAAATCCTACGGTGTGCTCATGCGAGAGTGGAATTTGCTGGCGCGTGCGGTCTTTGTCCTCAATGCCGACAACCAAATCACCTATGTAGAATACCTGGACAATGTCAACGAACATCCAGACTATGAAGCGGCTTTGGAGGCTGTTAAATAAAAGAATATTACGGTGCCTGAACAGGCATCGTTTTTTGATGGAATATTTTTGTCTAATTTGATATACTAAGTTCATCAAAAACAAGGAGGGGCTTTTATGGAAAAGACACAGATTATTCAAGACGTTTTGGCCCTCATTCAAGACTTGAATCAGGCCTTTCAAGCAGATAAAGTAGGAACAGCTGATGAGCAACGGTTCCAGCATAATTTGACAGAGACGACACGCATATTGTCGGAGGCCAAGTCGGTCACCAATACAGAACTGATTGCGATTGAGAAATTATACCGTTCGACTAGCTTTTTGGTTGGACTGGGCGATCTGCGATTGAGTGAGAAAAGCAGGCAGGCTTGGCAGGCCTTTGATCGCTACTACTACCAGACCATCAGAGAAGAATTGAAACTCTATGGTGGCTCTGCTATTGCCCAAATCTAAAAGATAATAGGAGAGGGTGAGAAACCCAATGTCATTAAGTTAAGCATTTAAGCAGCTAAAGAAACTATTCTCGTCTGAGCAGTTCATGACAAAACGGGAATAGTTTTTGTATTTAGGGCGCACAAAAAGGAGGTTTTTTAACCCTATTTTTCAACTATTATGTTACTCTATAAGTGAAGCTTACAGGTGCCTTGCTTTTTATCTTTCTTTGGAACGTTCGATTGGGTCGGATGATGGATAAATGTTTGGCAATGTAGGTTTCTAATTGAGAGGAAGTGAGTTCAGCTCTAAGAAATTTTCGACAGGCATAAACAGCGTCTGAAAAACAAATTTTATAAGCCTGTTTTAACTTTGATGTTTTAATAGCAACGTGTGAGGTTAGCCATTTACAAACATTAAAATTGATAAAGCGAGCGTAGATTTCTTGGAGAATCCCTTCCTTCTTTTTCGCGTGAAAATGAGTCAGACCGATGCTGTATTTTAGGTCACGAAAACCGGTCTCTATGCCCCATCTGTAAGCATAGAGATCTTTTAATTTTTCCGGAGAATAATCGGTGTTTGTCACCAAAGTTTCAAAGACTCCCGGCTTGATTTCGAGACGCACCATTCGAAAATGAAGTTCGTAAAACTGGAGTGGATCATTTTTTCGGCTAGAGCTTGGTAGAAAGTCAAAGGGTGAGTGATTAGGTAAACAGCGATAGTGATTAGGTAAATTTTGATACTGTTGTTTCATCTCATTGGTTTGTTTGCGACAGATGTTTAGGTCAAATGCCTCATCAAAACAAGGAGTATCAGGGAGATGAAAACTCTTTTTCATAGAATTATTTCCATCGCGAATACGAATAATATACGACCAATTTTTCTCCTGGCAATGCGCCATGACAT
>NZ_JAOTGB010000022.1:0-34938 GCF_044427425.1 Streptococcus sp. 2018WUSS126
TAGCTTGAATCATGGTTTTCATCGTTAGCTGACTTTTCCGACTAAAATCTTTTTCAGGATGAAGCACAAACTGGTTTGCGGTGGAAACGATGTCGTTAATACTATCAAGTAAATGAGCTTTAATCTGGTCTAGCATGATTTTTCCCCTTTTATTTCTAGTGTAACATAAAAAACTAACCTACCACAAAACGTGATAGGTTAGCTAACTTAATGACATTGGGCAAAAAGCCCAGCACCGCTTCTCAAAGTTAGTGTCAACATCTCAGCGCAGTGGTTGATTGGGTTTAACAGTCCAGTGGACTGTTAAAGGTTGGAGATAAGATTTGCAAAGCAAATCTCAGCAATTCGTTTTTCACACTCCAAATCTGACCATTACGACTGTTGCGAACAAAGTTCGCTTCATCTCCAACCTCAAACTGTCTCCCAGACAGTTTGAGCTGTGCGGGGGTGGGAGTGAAACAGTCTGGAAATAGACTGTTTCAGCTCAACAACTAGAAATAAAGACTTGTTGACGAACTCTTCTATGAATGGTCGAGTTCTGTCCCACTCCCTTTTTAATAATATTATTCTTCAACCCATGTTCCCCAGTTACCGCCAAGACGACCAAAAAATTTCAAATAGTTAAACATGTTACTAATCTCCTTTAATCTTTATGAGTTTAGTATAATGCTTTTCACAATTCTTCAACAGGACAAAAATGTCACTTTATTGATTGTCAACTCTCCAATCTTCTTCAATCTTTTGTTCTAACTCTCTATTTTCTATCAATTTTGCAAATAGCACCGCATCTAGATAATGCTTTTCAGCCTCATCCCGATCCTTATCCACAAAAAGTGCATATTTCCATTTTAATACACTAACAATGGGCTTTTTCTGAAAATCTTGTGTCGACTGTATAATCTTATCTACACTGTCAAATATCTTTGGTATTGGTTCGTAATATTTTTTACTTCCCAAAATGTTTACACAAGATAATAATGTATCCCTTAGAACAAATAAATCATTTGAATTGATGATATTGATTTGCTCATGTAAATGCTCTATAATTTTCAAAAACTGTCTAAATATTTCTGAATCACAGCTAGATAACCTAACATATTCAAGATGGAGCCTAACAATCAACAAATCATTCAATTCATACTTTCGTTTGCGAAAAATTTGTTCAAAGTAGTCTTCCAGTATCTCTTTTCCAAAGCCTGCTGTACCTGACTCTAAAGTATCAATTCGTGATTGAATCGCATCTATTGCTATCTTCTCCTCCTCAGGCAATTCATCATAATAATCGTCATAGATTTCTGTCATCATGGCATCTCGCTTTTCCGCCAAATCTTCATTACCATAAGTTGGGGTGCGAAGTACATCAAACTTCAGCTTGGAATATCTTTCGGGTAAGGATACGTAATCTGGCATAAGCTCGTAAAGTCCCATACCTAAACGAGTTGCAATATACTGAATCTTTGAAAAAGTCGGCTTGGAAGTACCTGCTTCAATACGAGTTAATTGGCGCACAGAGAGTTCCAGTTCATCGTCACAAAACTGTTCACGTGTCATGCTAACAGATTCTCGTAATTGACGTACACGCTGTCCAAATTCCTTATCGTTCATAAACCACACCTCCAAATATACTTTTTAAATTATATCAAATATATTACACAAATTCCATATCATGCTCTTCTTAAAACAGACGGCTGGATTCGTTTTTTATTATAGCTTGAAGCCATAACAAGATAAAAGAGACTGGGCAAAAAGCCCAGTACCGCTTCTCAAAGTTAGTGTCAACATCTCAGCGCAGTGGTTGATTGGCAGATTTGTTCGTGTTTTACACTCCAAATCTGACCATTACGACTGTTGCGAACAGAGTTCGCTTTATCTCCAACCTCAAACTGTCTCCCAGACAGTTTGAGCTGTGCGGGGGTGGGAGTGAAACAGTCTGGGGATAGACTGTTTCAGCTCAACAACTAGAAATAAAGACTTGTTGACGAACTCTTCTATGAATGGTTGAGTTCTTTCCCGCTCCCATTAATCAAGTAGTCATAGCACTAGCCTAAACGAAGTTCAGCGGACGTCTTTAGATGTTGCTGGAGAGAAACAACTTATAGCTGGTGTACAAGCCACCCGTTTTCACAGGTTGTTATGACTTGATTTATCTGTTAATATTTGTTTTATGTCCAATAAAGAAACAATCTTCCAATTCTGCTCCACGCCATCAATTTGCAGGTTGATGCTATGAATCCCTGCGTTGATAGCTGTTTCTACATCGAGCAGACGGTCGCCGATATAGTAGGTGTTTTCCTTGTCCAGTCCGTATTTTTCGATGAGAAATAGCAGAGCTTCTGGACTTGGTTTGCGGGCAAAACCTGAATCGCTGGTCAAGATTTCTGTGAAATGGTGACGGACACCCAAATCCTCCAAAACCTGAAAAGCATTGTCACTTTTGTGTGTATAAACGAAGTTTTGAATGCCTTGCTGAGCTGTCCAGTCCAAGATTTCTGCCGCACCTGTCATCAAGGGAATCTGCGTATTCTTCTCCTTCAAGGAAGTCGCACGCACACGATTAAGTTCATCGCTATCTAGACCGTACTTGTCCGCATCACGCACCAGCAAATCCTTGACAGAATAGCGAAGAATATATTTTCTCACTTCTTCACGGTCAAAAGGAAGACCAAACTGCTCATAGGTTTCCTGGATGCCAGCCAAAATCGCTTCATAGGAATCCAAGAGCGTTCCATCCAAATCCCAAATAAATGTCGGTGTCATCTTATCTCCATTCATATGCTTGATAGGGCTTGTCCAATTGGTAACCCAATTTTTCAGCCAGTTTCAAGGAAGTCAGAGTATGGGCATCCCAGCTAGGATAGAGATTACGGTCTAAACAAGCTAAGATTAACTGAGCAGCACAAGCTCTAGCCAAACCCAAACCTCGATAGTCTTCCCTAGTATCCACCTCTATCTCAATCCCACCTGAATAACTGGCATAGGATGAGGCACCTGACACCACCTGTTCCTTATGCAAGATGACATAGCCTAGACCCAAGTCTAAAAACTGCTCCACATCAGCATAATTGCCCACCAAATCGCGTGACCAGTCTTCCACCAGACAGGCATCATACAGATTACAGTCAATCACTTTCAGGTCAAACTCTTCAGGTAGGGCATCAATCAGTTTCTGCAAATGCCCAAGGTCAAAACTAGTATCTTTTTTCGTAGCATAACGGGTAAAGGACCGGATATTGTCTCCGTAAGTCCCTTCTATCAAGTCTGACCAGGCCTGGTTTTGGGGGACTAAAATAATATCCTTTCCCTCACATATTTTCAGCAAGTCCATATTTGGTTTTCCGGCCAAAAAACCAAAGAAGCTCTGCCGTCCATAGAGAGCTAAGGCTGACTGGGGCGACTGGCTGTCATCAACATGAATCTGTCCCATTCTGCCTTCTAAACAGGTCCAAATAATTGTCTCAGGCCAATCTCCAAATAAACTGGCTACTTGTCTCATCTGCTCTGCCATTATTTTTCCGTATAGGGATAACCCAAGTGCTCGTAGGCCTTGGCTGTCGCAACCCGCCCCGCCCGTGTCCGCATGAGGAAGCCCTGCTGAATCAGGTAGGGCTCGTACATATCCTCCACTGTTTCACGCTCTTCGGCGATATTGACCGACAGGGTGTTGAGGCCGACAGGACCGCCACCGTACATCTCAATCATGGTCCGAAGAATCTTCTGGTCCACATAGTCCAGCCCCTCACGGTCCACATCCAGCATGGTCAGAGCCTTGTCCGTAATGCTATCGTCAATCAGGCCGTCGCCCATAATCTGTGCAAAATCCCGTACCCGCTTGAGCAGGCGATTGGCGATACGAGGGGTCCCACGCGAACGACGAGCCAGCTCGATAGCTGCTTCATGGGTAATCTCCATGTCAAAGATATCCGCTGTCCGCTCGACAATCTCGGTCAAATCAGCCAGTTCGTAATACTCCATGTGACCAGTGATCCCAAAACGGGCCCGCAGGGGATTGGATAGCATACCCGCACGAGTGGTTGCTCCAATCAGGGTAAAAGGCGGCAACTCCAAATGCACGGAGCGGCTGGCTTCTCCTGCTCCAATCATGATATCAATGTAAAAGTCTTCCATGGCAGAGTAGAGAATTTCCTCAACTGCCATGGGCATACGGTGAATCTCGTCAATAAAGAGGACATCACCAGGCTCCAAATCATTGAGAAGGGCCACCAAATCGCCTGCCTTTTCAATGACAGGCCCACTGGTCTGCTTGATATTCACCCCTAGTTCGTTTGCAATGACAAAGGCCATGGTGGTTTTACCTAAACCTGGAGGACCAAAAAGAAGAGTATGGTCCAAGGCTTCATCACGGAGTTTTGCCGCCTCGATAAAGATTTTCAACTGGTCCTTAACCTTGTCCTGACCGATGTATTCATTTAATTTCTGCGGACGCAGGGTACGCTCGACGTACTCCTCGTCCTGCATTTGTTCCATGTCTAAAATTCGATTTGTCATGAAACCATTATAGCATAAAATGAAAATACCAGACTCAGTGAATCCAGTATTTCCAGGAGATTATATAATCCCTAGCTCTTGTCGCTTGCGGCTTAGAGCTAGGGACACCTTTAGGTGAAAAGTATTTCTGCTATTTCTAGCTTGGATATAGTATAACTCGCCAAGCTTAAGGGAAAGTAAAACAGAATTCATTTCATGTGTTTTTCATTATTTATAAAAACATCTGTGATTTTTGCTCACAGCTACTTTACTCCTCAATTCGCACATGAACAAACCATTTGTCAATACTCCTCTTCCCAGAACGCCGTAACCACTCTGCCATTCCCTCCATATATTTTTCAAACCTTTCTTCCATTTTTGAAACTTTCGAGTCCCCGCTATCATTTCCTCCCAAAGATAATGTGTAAGTTGTTTGTTTCATTCTTTTCTCCTATCTATTTATTGTACAAGTAATCATCAGTATTCCATTTTATTATTAGGTAACCCTAGACTTAGACTAGTCGGTCCATCGACTCCCATTCACTAACTGGCTTGCGGTAAGCCTCTTAAGAAATCTTGATAGAGATGATTTCTCTCCACTAACTGCTGATGAGGACCATAATCGGCCACTTGCCCATTTTTATCCAAGACCAAAATAGCATCCGCTTCACGCACTGTGTGCAAACGATGAGCAATGGTTAGCCTTGTTTTCCCAGCTGTTAAACGGTCAATCGCTTTGCTAATGACACGTTCTGTGACAGTATCTAAACTTGCTGTCGCCTCATCCAACAAATAGATAGGATGCTCTAACAACAAGGCTCTCGCAATGCTAAACCGTTGTTTTTGGCCTTCCGACAAACCTGTCCCATTTTCTGAAATCCGAGTATCTAAACCATCTTCCAGCTCAGCTACTAAATGAGACAATCCCAACTCCTTGAGAATATGAGCAATACGCTCTTCAGACACAGACTCGTTCTTTCCATACAATAGATTTTCTCTAATCGTCCCATGGAAGAGAGTATTATTTTGAGGTATGAAGGAAATCAGCCTTCTCATCTCCTTGGTTGAAATATCACTTAAGCATTGTTGACCAATCCGAATCTCTCCTTGGTAGTCTTGATAGTATTTCATCAGCAAGGCAAAAATAGTTGATTTTCCTGCCCCACTTGGACCAACAATCGCCACATGAGCTCCCTCAGGAATTCTAACCGATACTCCATTCAAAACCGGATCTGTATGATAGGAAAAACGAATATTTTCCAAGTGGATACTAGTAGCATCAACCAACTCTGTATCTACCTGTTCTTCCTTAGTCAGTTCCAGCAATTCTACCAAACGTTTAGACACCGCCTGAAACTCCGTTAGTTCATTTAAGGAAGAGGCAATATCTGTTACTGGATCAATCAGTTGCATCATGTACAATACGAAGGTTGTCAATGTAGCCATGGTCATCACTCCCTTGGTCACTTCTATACCTGCTACAAGCAACATCAGAATGATAAATCCTGTCATCAAGCTACTAACTAAAGTATGTTGCACCGCTGATAGTCTAATCATTCTCTCAAAGGTTTGTGACAGTTTCTGAAAAGACTTGCCCATCTCTCGTTGTTCATGCTTTTCTCCCTGAAAGGCCTTCATCAAACGAATCGTTGTAAATTTATGACTAATTCTACTAGAAACCTGCCCTAATCCCTCTTGGTAAGCAGAGTAGTAACCTTCCAACCGCTGATTCATTGGAATCATAACCATTGACAACAAAGGAAGCAACAAGAGACTAAGACCCGTGAGCCACGGACTGATGGTCCACAGAAAATAAATTGACCCGATAACCATCAAACCATTCATCAAGAAATTTGGAAGAATAACGGTGATGAAGTTCAGAACAACCGACATATCATTGGTCAAACGACTGGCAAGATCGCCGGATTGGTACTGTTCCAAGTCCTTTACAGATGTGGTCAACAAGGATTCATAAATATATTGTTGCAACTGTTTGAGTGCGTTACTACCACTACGCCCGATGAAATAATTGGATAGAGCTTGTACCGTATAGACCGATACAAAGAAAAGGATGAAGCCAGCCAGCAATTCTGGTCGTGTTAATAGATTGCTTAAATAGGTTTGATCTAGCAACTGACCAATAAACTGGGGAAGAAGCAAACCCATTCCAACCCCAAGAGCACTCAGCACTATTCCAAACAAGAACATCGTTTTATTGAACGATTTCAACAACACTCCTACGAGTCTTCTATTCATACCTAGAACTCCAAATTCTTGAACTTTTTCACAGCAATTTTAGTAAATACGAGTACGTAAACAATTGTGACACCGATAGCTCCTAAGTAAGCAAGTCCCACTCCTGTAAGACCTTCGCTCGCTAAAGGCATATAACTAGTTGGAAAAAGCATCGCAACTGGACCGCCAACAACTGCTAAAATCATCATCGTAATCGTCACCAAAAATCCTGTGACCATTGTGGTAATATTTTTCAGATACAAACAAAGAGCCGTTGCCAAACTAACTGATAAAATATCTTTTAGCAAATAAGCGACAATACAGAACACATTACTCAAGCTCTCTGCCAAACTAGTATCAAAAACGGACGGACTGCCAAAAGGCAGATGGATTACCCTGACATAATGTACAAATGCAGATGTCGCAAAGAAGAGACCATAGAAAATAACAATTGTTGCTAATAGACCCAAATATTTCGACCAGAAAATCTGCTTCCGCCCAAGATCTCTGTATAAAAACATGGTATGTTCATCTACTTCTTTCCTAAAGACAGAGATAGCCAAGAAATACAGGGTCAAACTAGGAAGAATAAAACTATCCACAGAGCTCATCATCATATTCGTAAAGGCAACGAGACTAACCGACCCCTCACTAGCATGAATTTGCATAAAATTCGACCCTTCAATAAATGAAGTGACCAGATAAATAAAAGGAAACAAAGTGAACAGGAGATAAATCTGCGTCTCCTTTCGCTTCCAAATCGTTTTAAAGATAGCTGGAAAAATTTGCTTCATACTCACTACCCTTTCGTAAAGATTTCTTTCAAGTGATTCTCTTTCACTTCTAGTTTCACAATCAATTCTTGACGAGCCAGCACACCAAAAATCTGATTTAGCTCACTTGTAGGTGTAGCAGTGGAAATCTCTAACACTTCCCCCTCTAGCACCACATGGTCATTGAGCAAAGCCTCTACAGAATCTAGGTTTTTAGTCGTATCCAACTGCACGAGTACACTTGGATGAGATTTACCTTCAAAAGCCTCGGCCAATTCTCCCGATTCGATATAGACATAGCGGCTGCACAAGGCCTCCAGCTCACCTAGTTGGTGACTCGAAATCAGCATGGAAATTTGTCGCTCACTAGACCACTGCTTCAAAATATCAATCAATTTCTGAACACCAATCGGGTCCAAGCCCACAAACGGCTCATCTAAGATAAGGAAATCTGGCTCCGCAACCAAGGCAATTGCCAAAGCAGTCCGTTGTTTCATACCAAACGAGAATCCCTTTGGTTTCCGATTGCGAGCATCCCATAACTCTACCAATTTCAAGGTCTTCTCAATATTTGGATAGAGCTCTTTTTTCCCATGCAGGTCCAAATAAAACTTAAGATTGTCTATAACTGTCATTTCTGGATAGAAGACTGGATCAATCATAATCCCAAAGTCTACCAACAAATTATCTTGGCTAAAAATATCCGTACCCTTATAGGTAATGGTTCCCGAACTTGGTTTTAGGGACTTGCCCATTAATTTCATGAGCGTGGATTTTCCAGCTCCGTTTTTCCCAATCAGACCAACAATCTCGCCCTTATTGATCTCCAAACTCACATCTTTTAGTGAGTAAAATTCGTTTCCTGCAAACTGTTTTGATAAATGATTGATTTTAAGCATAAGTAACTCCATTTTCTAACTATTTCTAAAATTCCAGCTTTTCAAAGTTCGAACGGCCTTTGAGATAGATAGCAACAATATAAAATGTCGTTATAGCTGCTACCAAGGACCATGCAAGCAGTGGCTGATTAAAGCTCATCTGAGCATAGCCATTCGGTACGACATAATGAACTCCAATGAGAAATGGTGCAGTTGTTGTAAACAGCGACCAAAAAACTCCTGCTAAAACTGCCTGTAAGGATTTGGCTTTGATAGAAACCATGGCAACCAATAGAATACCGATAACATTGATTGAAATTGTTGCAAAAATAGATAGGAGAGTGGACTGTACATTATTCCAATCATCCGATACTACTTTTCCAGAAGCATTCAAGAAACCAAAATAAGCAATCGCACTTGTCAGCATTGTTAGAAGGACATAAGAGGCATACATCGTCACTAAACTAATGATTTTTGCATTAAAAAGTCGAGTTCTATTCAGATCTTTATATAAAAATAGAATACCGCTATCAATCTCATCCCTAAAAACTGCGGAAATTATCAAGGATAACAGCAATGTTGGTAACACAATCCCATCCTGTGTTGCCAATGCTGCCCCTAGAAAATCTAAAAAATTGTCTGTATATTCAGCCTTTACGCCTACCAAAAATTTGGACAATATAGGAACTAAGATTGGTAAACCAGCAAAGGCATAGAACAAAGCAACATCTCTTCTATAGATAATCGATTTAAAAATAGACCTAAACATATTCATATTGTTTCCCCTTTTTATCAATAAGATAGATGAGCAATAACTCCCTCACCTATTTATTCGTAAACAAAAAGAAAAATTCTCTGGAAAAACCAAAGAATTTTAATACTCATATTTCACCATCAATTATGGTCTCAAATAATGTGCCGCCACATAACCAACAACGAAACCTGTAACTGCAGCTACTAGCATGTATTTCTCCTCCTTCATAATATAATACTCTTTCTTCAATTTCCTATTAGTTTTGAATACAATAAACAATAATTCCTACACCGACACCGATAATGAATGCTGATACCATAAATTTCTCCTTTCTAATTTATTCATATTATAAAGAATATTGAATTTTTTCTTTTATTCCTGATAGGGAGTTCCTAAAATATTTCCTCCAATTTCCCAAATAGAGAATCAAGGCCAAACTAATCAGGACAATCCACCCCAATAGGTAATAGAATTCTTGATTCAAAAGTTCAAAATGGGGATTTTTGAAAAATTCAATATAAGCTCCTAGAAAACTATATTTCAAAATCTGACCCACTGTCTCATTCATCAAAGACAGGCTAGGTCCCATAGATACTGCCATTGTGATAAGCATCGAGGTAACCTGTGACTTGGATTGAGATTGGGAAGTTGCCCCGATTAAAAGGTTGATTAAAATGGAAGCCAGTGATGTCAAAAGCATGATAACCGAATAGCTAAGAATATATCCTGATACATCAGCCTGTGTGATAGCTGGAAATAGAATGAGGTTGACAAAGCTAATGACAACAGGATAACACAAAATAGACAGCACATATTCACTCGGGCGAACACCTGTCAGTAACAAGGTAGACAGATTATTCTTTTCCTTTTCTTCAGAAATCATTGCTGATATAGGACTTCCTACTGACATACCAATAGCCATTGAAAAACAAATTCCCATTAAATCCATTGCCTTGGTATCATCTGTTTTCATCACAAACTTAAACAGTAGTAACATGAAATAGGGCATCAATACTGGCAATAGAATGTTCTTATTGGTCACCAAGACTTGTGTTCGAAGCCAAAGTAAGGCTAAAAATCGTTTATACATTTAAGGTTGCTCCTGTCTGTTGAATAAAAATGTCTTCCAAAGTCGGCTCACAAGAGTGAATAGTGGTTGCCTGAGCTAACTTCTCAGGTGTCAACTCACTAAACAACAGCTCAGTATCACTACCATCCTCAAAAGTAACCCTCGCTTTTTTAGTGACATTGTACTTATGAATCAAATCCTGCGGACTTCCCTTTTCAACCAAATTTCCTTGATTCAATAGAACCAATTGATCACATAAGAATGTCGCTTCTGCCATATCATGCGTGGTCAAGAAGATCGTCGTCCCCTTACCCTTTAGCTCCAATAAGAGTTCATGAATCCGCTTTGAAGTTGTGGGATCTAGACCGCTTGTCGGCTCATCAAGAAACAATACTTTTGGTGAATTGATTAAGGCTCTTGCAAGCAACATTCGTTGCTTCATGCCTGTAGATAGTTTTTCTGCAATTGTCTTTTTACTATCCAGCAACCCTACTTTTTGTAGAATAACCTCTACTTCTTTCGAACTGACACCAAAGAATTTTGCATAGAACAACAAATTATTTTCCAAGGTCATCTTCTCGAAGAAACCACTTGAATCACTGACCAAGCCCATTGCTTCAAAGTCCTCTGGTGACAATAGGGTCGATTCTTTACCTAGTAGATAAGATTTTCCGCTATCTGCTGGTAGCTGCCCGGTAATAATCTTAATCATGGTTGTCTTCCCCGAGCCAGAGGGACCCAAGAATCCAAAGATTTGTCCTTCTTGAATATCAAAGCTAATGTTGTCTAAGGCAACCTTGTCTCCAAACTGTTTATAGATATGTTGAACTGTTATCATCTCTACTCCCCTAAATTAAAACAAACTTATTTTTTCCACCATGATAAAATCCATAAAGCTGGTGCTATAATCATCCTTCTTCTCCTTTCATTTTTCCTACACTTGTTTATTCGTAAATCATTTGGAAAATGATTTATTTTTTCAAGTGTGTATCTCCTTGAGGGGTGTTTTCCCTCTCACTTACTTATTCGCAAGTCGTTATCATTTTTTAAAAAAATCTTACTTTTTTGAATTAGTAGTGAGCTTGCTTCCCCCACACTTATCTATTCGTAAACTTTTGTAAAAAATAATTTATTTTTACTCACGAATGATTGTCTAGCGGAGGGAGCTTGTTTTCCCCTTCACCTATTTATTCGCAAGTAAACAAAAAAATTCTCTGGAAAATCCAAAGAATTTTAATTTTTTATAATCCAAGTCGTTCAAAGATGTCATCCACCCGCTTCGCATAGTAGTCTGGGTTGAAGAGTTCATCAATTTCTTCCTGGCTGAGTTTAGCTGTCACACGCTCATCTGCTTCAAGAAGAGGTTTAAAGTCCACTTGATTGTCCCATGATTGCGCCGTTTTTGGTTGCACCAAATCATAGGCTTCCTCACGGGTCATACCTTTCTCAATCAGGCTAAGCATCACACGTTGGCTGTAAATCAAGCCAAAAGTCGACTCCATATTGCGTTTCATATTTTCAGGGAAGACCGTCAAGTTCTTGACGATATTGCCAAAACGATTGAGCATATAGTTGATGAGGATGGTCGTATCCGGCGTGATAATCCGCTCCGCTGACGAGTGGGAAATATCGCGTTCGTGCCAGAGAGCCACATTCTCAAAAGCCGTCACCAAGTGTCCACGCACCACACGAGCCAGTCCGGTCATATTTTCAGAGCCGATAGGGTTGCGTTTATGGGGCATAGCAGAGCTGCCCTTTTGGCCTTTGGCGAAATACTCTTCGACTTCGCGTTGTTCAGATTTTTGTAGCCCACGGATTTCTGTCGCCATACGCTCGATAGACGTTGCAATCAAGGCTAGGGCTGAGAAATATTCTGCATGAAGGTCACGAGGAAGGACCTGAGTTGAAATTTCCTGCGGACGAATACCCAATTTACCACAAACATACTCTTCCACAAATGGAGGAATGTTGGCAAAGTTTCCAACTGCACCTGAAATTTTACCAGCTTCGACACCCTTAGCCGCCACATCAAAACGCTCCATATTGCGTTTCATTTCGCTGTACCAAGTCGCCAGTTTAAGACCGAAGGTCGTTGGCTCCGCATGGACACCGTGAGTCCGCCCCATCATGATGGTATACTTGTGCTCACGCGCCTTGTCGGCGATAATATTGGTAAAGTTTTCAAGGTCACGACGGATAATGTCGTTGGCCTGCTTGTAGAGGTAACCGTAAGCCGTGTCCACCACATCGGTCGAAGTCAGACCATAGTGGACCCACTTGCGTTCCTCACCAAGACTTTCCGAAACCGCACGCGTGAAAGCCACCACATCGTGACGGGTTTCCTCTTCAATCTCTAAAATGCGGTCGATGTCAAAAGTCGCCTTCTCACGAATCAAGGCCACATCTTCTTTGGGAATCTCACCCAACTCAGCCCAAGCCTCATCAGCGAGGATTTCCACTTCCAACCAAGCCTTGTACTTGTTCTCTTCACTCCAAATAGCCGCCATCTCAGGACGGGAATAACGTGATAGCATGTTTTGTTTTCTCCTTACTAAGAATTAAGAAATTATGCAAACTTAGATTTCAAAGTTTGAATTTGAGTTTTTTGAATAGGAAATGGAATAAGAGAATGTTCATGATAAGTCAGTAAACTTCTTATTCTTTCCTTTTGATTCGCTGTGAGAGTTTGTGAAACTGAATTCAATCGAGTAATTAGATTTTCAATTCCTTTTGGAGTTAAATTTTGCAACATTTTTTCACAATCCGCTGCAGCACTCCAGCTAATTCCGTAAGAATTACCAACATAACAATCTAAATTGACCTGTACATACTTCCCAATAATTTGTTCCGGTATCGGATTAATTTGCTCAGATAACTCTTGAAGTCTTTCTGCAAATGGAGGTTCATTATAAAAGTTATTCATCCCACAATGTGCTGTTCGTAAATTATTTATTGCTTTACTAAACGAAGAAATTTTCTCAACCTCTGAAAGACTATTCAATTGACCTATTTCTTCAAAAAACTTTTTGGAATTGGTTCTCTGATCTGGTGTCCCTGATAATAAGTATTGATTATGCTTATCCAATAGCTCTATAATAATATCAGGATTTTCAGATAATAATTCTGATGTTCCTTTTGCAATCGCCAAGGCGTTAGAACGAACCAAGCTAGATTTAGAGGAGTCTATATAATTTGAATAAAGTAATTTATATACCAAAGTCTGCTGTGAACGAAATGTTGACTTCAAGAGACTAACAAAATGACTCAATACCTCTGTATCTTGATCACCTGAAAGCACAGCATTCAAAGACTTTATATCAATTCCTGCACTAATTGCCGATTCTGACAAACCGTACTTACAGCAACGACTAATAAAAGTAACAAGTTCTCTATCATCTATATTAATATTTGATGGATGAGCTATAGATGCATTATTTCTAATTTCTCGACACTGTTGTAAATAAAAATGTCCTTGTTCATCAATAATATTTAGCTGATAACACAAATCTAATAAATCTACATCTTGAATTTTGTCTAAAAAATTGTCTGGCTTAGAATTACCTGAAATTTGCGCAATCATCTCCATACCAAATGAACTGACTCGACTACGAAGTTCCGTAATTACACAATTCCATACATATATTATCGCTCCATCAAACAATCCAACCGAAGAAGCAATACAAGCCTTTGCAATAAATTGATTCCGTAATCTAGGAGGAATTAAGTTTAATTCTCTAGGTAATAACATTAAAGCCGTACTTATTTCATCATTTGGTGGCAAAATTTCTCTTGGCATCCCTAATGATTTTACAACTTCATCCACCACTAAATTCCCTTGAGTCGTTAAACTACTTGGATTTAAATTAACATTTTCTTCCGAAACTAAATCATTCATCGGATTTTCCTCCTAAAATTCTACAACCTCATCTGGTACGCCACCCAACACCGTCACATGTCCCATTTTGCGATTGTGCTTCGCTTCTAGTTTACCATAAAAGTGGGGATGGGCGGTAGGGTTTTCTTGAAGAAAAGCTTGCGTTGCTTCCATGTCTTGTCCTAGGACGTTAATCATAACGGCTGGAGAAAGCAGGCAGATAGGAGGTAGAGTCTCCCCTAGGATGCCTCGGATATGGGTATCAAACTGTGAAAAATCACAAGCTTCAATGGAATAATGCCCCGAATTATGAGGGCGAGGGGCGATTTCGTTGACCAGAATATCCTGACCTGCCACAAACATTTCAACGCAGAGGGTACCTGCTAAATGGAGCTTGTCTGCGATTTGCAGGGCCATTGTTTTGGCTTTTTCAGCTAGGTCGTCAGAAATACGGGCAGGCACGATAGTCTTGTAAAGAATATTATTGCGGTGGATATTTTCCTGTACAGGAAAGACGGTATAGTCGGAGCCATTCCCAGACACAAGGACAGAGATTTCCAGGTCAAAATTCACAAACTCTTCCAAGACACACTCGGCAGAGTTGGCTAGTCGACTAGCCTCTATCAAGTCCGCTTCTTCTCGAATGACCTTCTGGCCATGTCCATCATAGCCCCCAGTGGCTGTTTTTAAGACATAGTTTTTGCTGAGGTCCAGACCTTCTAAATCCAGGCTAGATGTGACGACTTTGTAGGGTGCGACTTGCACGCCAGCTTTTTTTGCCAAAAAATCCTTCTCAAAAATGCGGTTCTGGGAAATGCGGAGCAGGTCTGTCCCTTGAGGGAGCTGGCCGTCCTTGATGACCGCGTCCAGTCCGTCGGCATCGACATTTTCAAACTCGTAGGTCAGGACATCGCACCGCTCCGCCAACTGTTTGAGGGCCGCCACATCGTGATAGGGAGCGACGATGACCTCGCTGACCTTGGAGGCTGGGCAGTCCGCCGCGGGATCCAGCGTGATCACCTTGTGTCCCATATAAATAGCAGAAATGGCCATCATCTGACCTAGCTGACCACCGCCAATAATACCTATCGTTTTAGATGAGGTCATCTGTCATCGCCTCCGCAATTTTTTCCTGTTCCTTGGCAAAATCTGCCAGTTGAGCTGCAATGGTTTGGTCTTCAATAGAGAGAATACGAAGAGCTGTCAGAGCTGCGTTGGTAGCACCTGCTTCACCAATCGCCATAGTCGCAACAGGCACGCCAGCAGGCATTTGTACGATAGAATAGAGGGAATCTACACCGCTGAGGGCACGGGATTGAACAGGGACACCGATAACAGGCAAGGTCGTCTTAGCTGCCACCATACCTGGCAAATGAGCCGCACCGCCCGCTCCTGCGATAATGACCTTGATGCCACGGCCGCGAGCTTCCTCAGCGTGACGGAACATGAGGTCTGGCGTGCGGTGGGCAGACACTACTTTCTTTTCATAGGCTACGCCAAATTTGTCTAGCACATCGGCTGTTTTTTTCATGGTTTTCCAGTCGGAGCTAGACCCCATGATGATGGAAATTGGAATGTTCATACTTGTCTTTCCTTTTCTCTGTCCCTTATTTTACTGCCTTGCTTCCAATATCTGTCCGATAAAAGAGGCCTGTCGTATCTTGATTTTTCAACTCCGAGTAAATTTTTTCTTGGGCTTCTTGGACGGTGTCTGCTGTGGTGACTAGCATATAGACCCGACCGCCGTTAGAGAGCAGTGCTCTGCTATTTTCCGCAAAACGAGCCCCAGCATAGTAGGTCGTGATGTCGCCCTCAGTCTTCGCTGGCAACTCTACGCCTTTCTCATAGTCCAGTGGGTAGCCATTTGAAGCCACGACCACACCGAGCGTCACGCCACTATCCAGCCAAGTCAGCTGTGTAGGACGTTTGTGGAGGATATCGTCGATGTTCTGAGCAAAGTCAGAGGTCAGGCGAGGCAGGATAATCTGAGTTTCTGGGTCGCCAAATCGAGCGTTGAACTCAATGACTTTAGGACCTTGATCGGTCAAAATCAAGCCAGCATAGAGCACGCCCAAATAAGACCGCCCCTCCGCAATCATGCCGTCCAGAATGGGCTTGACAATGGTGTCAACCGCTGTGTCCACCACGCTTTGAGGCAGGTGGGGAACAGGAGCGTAAGCCCCCATACCGCCTGTGTTGGGACCTTGGTCGCCGTCAAAGGCACGCTTGTGGTCCTGGGCTGTCGGCATGATGTAGAACTGGTCGCCGTTGACCAGGGCAAAGAGGGAAAACTCCTCGCCCGCCAAGAACTCCTCGATGACTACGCGGGCACCCGAGTCGCCAAACTTGTTATCCAAGAGCATCTCCCGTGCCGCTTCGACCGCCTGCTCGACGGTTTCTGCCACGACCACGCCCTTGCCCAGTGCCAAGCCGTCCGCCTTGACCACGATGGGAGCCCCCTGCTCTTCGATGTAGGCTTTGGCTTCTTCGAAGTTGGAAAATGTGCCAAAGGCTGCTGTTGGAATGCCGTATTTGACCATGATTTGCTTAGCAAATTCTTTTGACCACTCCAGCTCCGCGGCTAGACGACTCGGGCCAAAAGCCTTAAGTCCCGCCTGTTCAAAATCATCAACGATACCTGCTGCTAAAGCATCGTCTGGACCAACAAATGTCCAAGCAATATCATTTTCCTTAGCAAAATTGATCAGAGCAGAATGTTCGGAAATTCCGATATTGACCAACTCAATACCGTCTAATATCATCCCGTCATTTCCAGGAGCGACAAAGACCTGTTCCACCTGCTCAGACTCTAATAATTTCTTTGCAACAGCATGTTCACGACCACCAGACCCGACAACCAAAAGTTTCATTTTTCACACCTCAAAAACGGATTTTCTATAAACAGTATAGCAAAAACAGACGGATTTTGACAGAAAGAATAGAAGAATGTTCGGGAATGGAAAAAGCTCACACAAGTGTGAGCTAGATACAGTCTCTCAATGTCTAAAATGTCTGACTCCCGTAAAGACCATAGTCAAGCCGTACTTGTTGGCCATGTCAATAGAGTCTTGATCGCGGACAGAGCCACCTGGTTGGATAATAGCCTTGATACCTGCCGCTGCGATTTCTTCCACGTTATCAGCAAAGGGGAAGAAGGCATCCGACGCCAAAACAGCTCCTTCTAAACGGTCCTTGGCCTGCTCGATGGCGATGCGGACGGAAGCCACACGGTTGGTTTGCCCTGGTCCTACGCCCAAGGTCATCTTGTCATTGGTGATGATGATGCCGTTGGACTTGACATATTTAGAGGACTTCCAAGCGAACTCCATGGCCGCCCACTCTTGCTCGGACGGTTGACGCTCGGTCACCACCTGCCAGTCCGCTGGGCTTTCCACCACCACGTCCTGATCCTGCACCAAGAGCCCGCCGACAACGCCTGTGAACTCTTTTTCCACTTCACTTGCATCCTGTGTGTCAAATGCCAACTCCAAAATCCGCAGATTTTTCTTTTTATTGGTCAAAATAGCTAAGGCTTCTGCCGAGTAGCTCGGTGCGATGATGATTTCTAAGAAAATCGGGTGCATCTTTTCAGCCGTCGCAGCATCTACTTCTCTGTTCAGCACGACGATGCCTCCGAAAATCGATACTGGGTCAGCCTCATAAGCGTAATCCCAAGCCTGTTCAATGGTTTCTGCCTGCCCGATACCACAAGGGTTCATGTGTTTGAGAGCCACAACAGTTGGACGGTCCTTGAAATCACGGATAATCCGAATGGCCGCATCCGCATCACGAATGTTGTTGAAAGACAGCTCCTTACCATTTAACTGCTTAGCAGAAGCAATCGAATAGGCAGTCGGAAGGGCATTTTGGTAGAAATCCGCATTTTGCTGGGGATTTTCTCCGTAACGCATAGGCTGATTGAGGTCGTAGGTAATGGTAAGTTTTTCAGGCTTATCTTCGCCCACTTGCTTGGTAAAATAATCTGCTATTAGGGCATCATAAGCTGCGGTATGACGGAATACCTTTGCAGCCAATCGCTGACGTGTTGCATAGCTCGTTTCCCCCTGCTCTGCAATTTCCCCTAAGACCGTCGGATAATCTGCCGGATCCACCACAACGGTCACGCTGGCGTGGTTTTTGGCCGCAGAACGAAGCATGGACGGTCCACCGATGTCAATATTCTCCACCGCCAAATCATAGGTCACATCTGGACATAAAATAGTCTCTTTGAAGGGATAAAGGTTAACCACTACCAAGTCAATCAAGCCGATTTCATGGTCGCTAGCTGCTTGTAGGTGGCTGTCCAAATCCCGACGTGCTAACAAACCACCGTGTATTTTCGGGTGAAGAGTCTTGACACGACCGTCCATCATCTCAGGAAAACCAGTCACATCGTCAATGGCGATGGTAGTTACACCAGCCTGATCCAAGGCAACCTTGGTACCACCGGTGGAGATAATTTCCCAACCAAACTTGGTCAATTCTTGGGCAAACTCTACAATGCCTGCCTTATCGGATACGCTAATTAACGCACGTTTTGTCATGATTTCTCCTTATTTTCTCACTGCCCCCAACTCCTCCAGGGCCGCTGGATAGAGTTGGTACTCTGCTTCATGTATTCTGGCTTCGAAGCTTTCTAAGCTATCATTAGCTAGTCTAGGCACACGGACTTGTTTGATGATTTGTCCTGTGTCAACGCCGTTATCAACCCAGTGGACTGTTACGCCACTTTCAGATACTCCTGCCTGCCAGGCGTCTTCAATACCATGGGCTCCTGGAAATTCAGGCAAGTAGGCGGGGTGGATATTGATGATCCGACCTTCATACTGAACCAGCAGGGTTGGTCCCACAATCTTCATATAGCCTGCCAAGACCACCAAGTCAATCTGGTGCTTGTCTAATAGTTGGATAAGGGCTTCTTCGTAGGCCTGTTTATCTGCAAACTCTTTTAATTCAAAAGCAAAGGCAGGCACCCCTAGTTTTTCAGCCCGTTCCAAGACATAGGCATTTCTACGGTCTGAAAAGACAAAAGCTACTTCAAACTGCTCTGCGATGACTTGGAAATTGGAGCCGTTGCCTGATGCAAACACTGCTATTCGTTTCATTTGATGACCACACTCTTATCTTCCTTGGCGATGATGCGACCAATGGTGTAAACTTCCTCGTCAACTAGTTGACAAACACTGTCAACCTTGTCTGGACTGACTGCCAGAACTAAACCGATACCCATGTTGAAAATTTCAAACATTTCTTCATGCTTGATGTGGCCATATTTTTCAAGAGCTGTAAAGATTGGAAGGACTGGAATCTTGTCCTCTTCAATCTCAGCTGCAAGATTATCAGCAAACATACGGGGAATATTTTCGATGAAACCACCGCCTGTGATATGGGCAATACCATTGACCAGCCCTGCTTTTACCAGAGGCAATACCTGCTGGACATAGATACGTGTCGGCTCTAAGAGAACATCCTTTAGAGCTCTGCCATTGAGCTCTGGCAACAGAGCGTCGCCAGAAACATCTGCAAAAACGCGGCGGACCAGGGAATAGCCGTTGGAGTGGATGCCGCTGGAAGCTAGGCCGAGGAGAGTGTCGCCTTCCTGGACCTTACTGCCGTCGATAATCTGGGATTTCTCCGCAATGCCGACGGCAAAGCCAGCCAGGTCATAGTCATCCTCGCCGTACATACCAGGCATTTCAGCTGTTTCACCGCCAATCAGGCCGCAACCAGCTTGGACACAGCCTTCAGCCACACCGGCCACCACCTGCTCCAGCTTGGCTGGTTCATTTTTTCCTGTCGCGATGTAGTCGAGGAAATAAAGTGGCTCCGCACCTGCTGCGATGATGTCGTTGACACACATAGCCACGCAATCCTGACCAATGGTGTCGTGCTTGTCGTACTGAATCGCCAACATGAGCTTGGTGCCGACACCGTCTGTTCCTGATACCAAGACTGGCTCTTTGACATCCAGTTTGGTTAGATCAAACATCCCGCCAAAACCACCAAGAGCCCCCATCACACCCAGGCGTTCTGTCCGAGCTACGTACTTCTTGATGCGTTCGACAACTTCATATCCTGCTTCGACGTCAACGCCCGATTGGGCGTAGGCATTTTTATTTGTCATTTTGATTCCTTTCAACAGTTTACAGGTCTGTCAAGTAACATTGACACCTCTGTCACTTACTTGACGTTTTCAATGTAGAAACTCGTTTTCTCTTCTAGGCTACGGAGGTATTCTTCCTCATAGTCATAGAGAGGCGTTGGAAATTCTCCATCAAAGTAGGCTACACAGAGCCCGCCTTTTGGTGCATCGGTTTCGATGCCGATGGCTTCAATCATCCCTTCAAGAGAAAGGTAGGTCAGACTATCTGCCCCAATAATCTCACAGACTTCCTCAACGGTATGGTTGGCTGAAATCAGCTCCCGACGGGTCTGAATATCAATGCCATAGAAACACGGGTATTTGAGTTCTGGGCTGCCGATAGCCACATGGACTTCTTTTGCCCCTGCATCACGAAGAAGCTGGACAATGCGGCGGCTAGTTGTACCGCGAACAATAGAGTCGTCAATCATGACCACGCGCTTGCCTTTGACAACACTTGAAACAGCTGATAACTTCATGCGCACACCCTGCTCCCGCAATTCCTGTGTCGGTTGAATAAAGGTCCGCTGGGTATATTGGTTTTTAATCAGCCCCATTTCATTTGGCAAACCAGATTCCTCTGCAAATCCCATAGCTGCAGATAGGGAAGAGTTTGGCACACCAACGACAATGTCTGCTTCCTGTTGAAATTCCTGGGCCAAACGACGTCCCATATTTTTACGAGCCGTGTGAACATTGACCCCATGAATCACCGAATCTGGGCGAGCAAAATAGACATACTCCATAGAGCAAACTGCCAGTTGCGTATCTCTTGTATAGCTATCATATTGAATTCCTGAATCATCAATGACGACAATTTCACCAGGCTCCACATCTCGCACCCAGTCAGCCCCCACTACTTCAAAAGCACAAGTTTCGCTGGCAACTACCCAGGCACCATTTTTCATCCGACCGATTGACAGGGGACGGAATCCATTTGGATCCAAGGCAGCAATCAGCTTGTCCTCTAGCATGATGAGGTAGGCAAAGCCACCTTTAACAGTATTGAGGGCTTCCTTGATTTTGCCCATGAAGTCTGGATTGTGACTGCGGCGAATCAAGTGCATGAGAATTTCAGTGTCAGAAGAAGAAGAGAAAATGGAACCATTTTTTTCAAGTTCATCCTTCAAACTAACCGCATTGGTCAAATTCCCATTGTGTGCCAAACCCACCTGCATATCTGCAAAATCAAATAGGAAGGGCTGGATATTATTGATAGAAGCAGAGCCAGAAGTCGCATAGCGGACATGACCAATGGCAGCCCTTCCTGTCAAGGCTTCTAAATCTGCTGGATTTTTGAAGACTTCTGCAATCAGGCCTGTTCCACGATGGCGACGCAAATGCCCACCATCATTGGCTAAAATCCCTGCCCCTTCTTGCCCACGGTGCTGCAAACTATGGAGACCAAAATAAGTAACCTGAGCAGCCTGCGGATGTCCCCAAATGCCGAAAACACCGCATTCTTCATTGAGTGATTTAACTTCATATATCATATTTATTTTCCTGTAAAATAGCGAACCGCTGAAACAAAGAGTCCTTGGTCTTTCTTACCTGGAATGTTTTGGAAAAGACCGTCCTCGTAACGTTCCGAATGCCCCATTTTCCCGATGATTTGTCTGTTGCGGCTGGTAATGCCCTCAATGGCATGGCTGGAGCCGTTTGGGTTGTACTTAGAATCCATGCTTGGCTGACCGGTAAAGTCAACATACTGGCTGAAAATCTGACCATTATCCCGCAAGATAGCAAATTCCTCATCCGTCACTACAAATTTTCCTTCCCCGTGGGAAACTGGGATAGCATGAATATCACCGACTTGGACACCTGCCAGCCACGGAGAGTTGACATTGGCGATCCGCGTTTCCACCATTTTGGCAACGTGCTGGTTGGCATCGTTGTAGAAGAGGGTCGGACTGCTTTCACTTGCCTCCTCAAAGTTTCCATAAGGCAACAAACCCGATTTGACAAGGGCCTGGAAGCCATTGCAGATACCGATGATGAGACCACCTTTTTCGATAAATTGGTCAATAGCAGAGCGGACCTTGACGTTTCGTAAGATGGTCACGATAAACTTAGCAGATCCGTCTGGCTCATCCGCAGCGGAGAATCCACCTGCAAAGAAAAGGATATTCGCCTTCTCAATATTGTCAACCATAGTGTCAACCGAGTTTTCAATGCTCTCTGCATCCAAGGTTACAAATGGTACCAGATTAACCTTGGCACCAGCCTGTTCAAAGGCCTTGGCTGAATCGTATTCTGAGTTGGTACCTGGGAAGACTGGGATGTAAACCACAGGTACTTCAACGGCTGCTTTTGCTTTTATAACCGCTGAACTTGTGACTGCCGGAACATCCTGCAACTCCGTCGCCTGTTCAAATTCTGTTGGATATACTTCTTCTAGTTTGCCTTCAAAGGCTACTTGCAAATCCTGTCCAGCTAGGTTGACACCGTTGACAAGCAGTGTAAAGTCATCAGTAGTTTGTCCAATTTTCACAGCATCTGGAATGTCTTCTTTTGAGGTGAAGACAAAGCCGCCAAGCTGGCCTGTCAAGCTGGTTTCAAGATCTGCAAGTTCGACTCTTGCTCCGATTTGGTTTCCAAAGGACATGAGGGCTAGACTTTCTAGAACACCACCATACTTGACTGCACTAGCAGCCGTAATCACGTAATCGCTCTGCCATTTTTCAAAAGTCTCAAAATTAGACTTCATCAGTGCAAAATCAATATCTTCCGACAAAGTCTGACCTGGTAAGTAGTAAATGTACTCGCCAGCCGCCTTGAACTCAGGCGAGAGGACCTTGCGACTGTCAGCCGTGGTCACACCAAAGGCAACCAGGGTCGGCGGAACTGTCAAGTCCTCAAAGGTACCAGACATGGAGTCCTTGCCGCCGATAGAAGGCAGGCCAAGCTGAATCTGAGCCTCAATCGAACCAAGCAGGGCCGCTACTGGCTGACCAAAACGATCCGCCTGCTTGTCCATACGCTGAAAATACTCCTGATAGGAGAAGCGAGCCTTGGACCAGTTGGCGCCTGTTGCCACCAAGCGAGCTGTCGCTTCAATGACCGCATAGGCAGCCCCGTGGTAAGGTGACCAGTCTGCCAGATAGGGATGATAGCCCTGAGCCATGACAGAAGCCGTCGTCGTAACACCATGTTGGACAGGTAGTTTCTGCACCGAACTTTCTGTCGGTGTCAGCTGTTGGCGACCTCCGAGTGGGTGGTTGACAGTTGAACGACCAACAGATGAGTCGAAAATCGTCTGCAAACCTTTCTGACTAGCATGGTTGAGGTCTGAAAGAAGGTCTTTCAAGTCCTCCTGTAGCGTTTCAGCGGAAGTTCTACGTGTTTCTGGTAGCTGGACAGGGCTGTCAACGACCTTGGCATCCACCACCACGCGCACACCATTGGTATCTAGGAAGGAACGCTCCAAATCAACAATGGTTTGTCCATTCCAAGTCATGACTAGGTTTGGTTTTTCCGTCACTTTGGCCACGACTACTGCATGGATATTTTCCTGACGGCAGGCTGCGATGAAAGTTTCTACGTCCTCTGGACGAACAACGACACTCATCCGCTCTTGTGATTCAGAAATGGCGATTTCCGTTCCGTTCAAACCTGCATACTTGAGTGGAACCTTGTCTAAGTCGATTTCTAAACCGTCTGCCAGTTCTCCAATAGCAACGCAGACACCTCCTGCACCAAAGTCATTGGATTTTTTAATCAAGCGAGTCACGGCACCATTGCGGAACAAACGCTGGATTTTGCGTTCTTCAATGGCATTTCCTTTTTGGACTTCCGCACCAGCTGTTTCCACAGACTCAACTGTCTGCACCTTGGACGATCCTGTTGCTCCACCAATACCGTCGCGACCTGTTTTGCCTCCTAACAAGATGACCACATCGCCTGCGGCTGGTTTTTCACGGACCACATTTTCCTTAGGAGCAGCACCGACTACGGCGCCCAACTCCATACGTTTCGCAACAAAGCCTGGGTGGAAATATTCATGCACATAGGTGGTCGCAAGACCGATTTGGTTACCGTATGAAGAATAACCATGTGCTGCTGTTTTAGAAATGATTTGCTGTGGCAATTTCCCTGGGCGAGTAGCCGTCAGAGGCTGGGTAATATCACCCGCACCTGAAATCCGCATAGCTTGATAAACATAAGAACGACCTGACAAAGGATCACGAATGGCTCCACCGATACAGGTTGCGGCTCCACCGAAAGGCTCGATTTCTGTTGGGTGATTGTGGGTTTCATTCTTGAACATGAGGAGCCATGGCTCTTTCACGCCGTCCACATCCACTTCGATTTCCACCGAGCAGGCATTGATTTCATCTGACACTTCCATGTCATCCAGACGACCATTTGCCCGCTCATAGCGACCAAAAATAGTCGCCATATCCATAAGCGTCTGCGGCTTATCTGTCCGACCTAACTCTGTTCGCATAGCCAGATACTTGTCATAAGTCGCCTGCAATTGCTTGTGGAATTTTGAAGCTGAAAAGTCTATAGACCTGAGTTCTGTCTCAAATGTCGTATGACGGCAGTGATCACTCCAATAGGTATCCAAGACCTTGAGCTCTGTTTCAGTTGGTACTCGACCGATTGACTTGAAGTAGTCCTGAATGAAGAGCAGGTCTTCCACTTCCATAGCCAAGCCAGCTTCTCGCTTGTAAGTTGCAAACTCTTCCGCCCCATAACTAGCAAAAAAGTCCAAGCTTGGAATAGTCGCATCTGACACCGAAAACTCCTGAGCCACCAAAGGAGCCCCCAAATCCTTAAAACGCGAATCCACAGGGTTCAGCAAATAGTTCTTAATAGCAGCTAATTCTTCTTCCTGCACATCGCCATTCAAGATATAGAGCTGACCTGTATTGACACGCACCTCCTGACGACTGCCCAACAAGAGAAGGGCCTCCTGACTACTGGCAGCCCGCTGATCAAACTGACCAGGAAGAGCCTCAATCGCAAAATAAGCAGCTTCCTCCAAGCCCAGTTCCGCTTCCGACAAGACCTTGTCCGTCACCTGCTCTGTAAAGATATGCTTAATGGCCTGCTCCAGCAAGTCCTCCGCCAGATGGAAAACATCGTACACCTGCACCAGACGTACACTCGTCAAACTCGTCAGCTGCAAATTATGGGTCAACTCCTTACGAAGAGCCTCCGCCTTAATCTGAAAATCCGCCTTCTTCTCAACAAAAATCCGCTTCGCCATTTTTTCCAATCCTTACTTCACTTCTTGTAATTTTGCCAATACGACCTCGTAAACCTCGGTCAATTCCCCGAGACCCCGACGGAAAACATCCTTGTCCAGATGATTGCCATCCGCATCCCATAAACGACAATTATCAGGCGAAAACTCATCCGCCAATAAAATCTGACCAGAAGAGTCAACCCCAAATTCTAGCTTGAAGTCCACCAAAGTCAGCCCAATCTGAGCAAACAAGTCCTTCAAGAACCCATTGATTCGTCTTGTTTCTTCCTTGATATAGGCAATTTCTTCTGAACTAGCTAGATTAAGAAAAGCAATGTGTTCATCATTGATAAAAGGATCATCCAATTCATCTTTTTTATAGTAAAATTCCACGATTGGAGTGCTTAATGTGATACCTTCCTCCACACCGAAGCGTTTTGAGAAAGACCCAGCTGTCACATTTCGCAAAACCACCTCAAGAGGAATGATCTCCACCTTCTTATTCAACTGCTCCGTATCCGACAAGCGCTTGATAAAATGCGTCTGGACACCCGCTTCATTCAATTTTTCAAAAATCAAAGAGGAAATCAGATTATTGAGCCGGCCCTTACCCACAATCTGTTCTTTCTTACCACCATTAAAAGCCGTCGCCTGATCCTTATAAACCGCAACAATCTGGTCACGGTCAGCCGTTGCGTAGATGTCTTTGGCTTTTCCTGAATAGAGAAGGTCTGTTTTCATGAGAATGTTCGCCTTTCGTAAAATATTCTAGTCTTTTCGTTTATTCTAACACACAATATTCGCATCCACAACAAATTTACGGTTATTTAGAAAAAAACAAAGAAAAACGCCCGTAAACTACGAACGTTTTTTTACTTCTTCATAAATAAAATCAACAATATCAGATAGGACCTCAAAATGCTCAATAGCAACATCTGGGACATCTACATGAAATTCATCCTCCAAATTAAGAACAAATTCCATAATTTCTACTGAATCTGCTGCAATATTATCTGCCAAAGTAGATTCAGGTTGAACTTGAAAATCTTCTCCCTTTTCATCCTGAATTAATTCAACAACCCGCTGATAGACCTGCTCTCTAGTCATGACTCTCCTCCACTACTGAAAATTTGGCCACTGATTTTTCAACAATACCAGCCTCCAAAATCGAACGCGTCTGCTTGATCGTATAGAAAATTGACTGAGCATCGCTGGATCCGTGCGCCTTGATGACAGGTGCTTTCAGACCAAGCAAGACAGCACCACCTGCAGTTTTATAGTCCATCGCCCCCAAGGCCTTTTTCAAGGTTGGCTTGACCAAAAGACCACCCAATTTAGCACGCAGACCACCATTCTTGATTGAGCCATTCAACTGACCAACGATGGATTTTGCAGTCCCTTCAACTGTTTTCAGCACAGCGTTTCCCGTGAAACCATCCGTCACGACCACATCCGCCACGCTGTTAAGTAACTCACGCGCCTCCACATTGCCAATAAAGTTAATCGACTTGTCTTCCGCCAAGAGTTTATAGGCTTCTTGGTGAACTGGCGTGCCCTTGGTATCTTCCGTACCGTTATTCAAAAGTCCCACACGAGGTTGTTTGACCCCACGCACATGCTCCGCATAAAATGAGCCAAGAATACCATACTGATAGAGGTGATGAGCTGTATTTTCAGCATTTGCCCCCAAGTCCATCATATCAAATCCCTTACCGTCCATAGTCGGCAAGGTAGACATAAGACCAGGACGGTCGATGTTCTTGATGCGACCGACGACAAAGACGCCTGCCGCCAAAAGAGCACCTGTATTTCCAGCTGACAAGACTGCATCTGCCTGACCATCCTTGACAGCCTTGGTCGCTAGGACCATAGAAGCATCTTTCTTACGACGAATAGCCTTGACAGGCTCATCATCTGAATTGATTTTCTCCGTCGTATGGACGATGCTGACACGCTCTGTCACTGTCAAATACTGCTTGATTTTAGCCTCATCACCATAAAGTTGAATTTCAATGTCTGGAAAGGCAGCCAAGGCTTGATTGATACCTTCTACCACTGCCTGAGGGGCGTGGTCCCCACCCATAGCATCTACTGCAATACGTTTCATTCTGTTTCCTCATTTTCTGTTCTTGGTTTCATAATCTGCCCCCAAGAAGACAAATCATCTATAAATTTCTTGGATTTCAAGTGAATCCCCACATATTCCTCGTACAGCTGGTCAATAAAAAGCCGTAATTTTCGCTTCATCTCAGGCTTGATGGAAATGGTTTCCAGCTCATCAAAGGAAATAGCCTGAAATTGATCAAGTAGATAGGGAACATTGGGATCCAGATAAGCCCGTCGCTCATCTTGTTGATAGTGTTGTGGACACAAGACACCGCTGTACTTGTAGGAATAGTCAAAAGGCAAGCCAACCCGATGACAAAAAGCACACTCGTGAAAATTCAGACTGATCCCAAATCGTCCCAAGAGCTGAATTTCAAAGATATTGGTCAAAATTTCATAGTCCAAACCCGACTCCATCAAATCTAAGGTCTTGACCAAAAATGCAAAGAGGGCTGGGTCATAAACCTTATCCTGCAAGGCCGCATCTGCCAAGGCCAAGATGTAGGTAGCATAGCTAAGTTTAAAAATATCACCGTTAATATTCTTAAATGGCTGTACCTGATGAAAATCTTCGATATAAGACAGACCATCATCATTGATTTTAACGATAAAATCCGCATAGGTCAAAGGCTGGATAGAAGCTACCAGCTTGGACTTAGAGGCATGTTTCACAAAAAACATTCGCTTGCCAGCCTTCTCTGTAAAAATCTTGACCAGCTTGTCATCTTCTCGAAAATTCCGATTGTAAAGGACTAATCCCCTAGTTTCAATTCGTTCCATTTTCTTCCAGATATTCCTTCAAACGAGCCATAGCTGTTTGAATTTTCTCCATACTTGCTGCATAGGAAATTCGCACATAGCCTTCTCCATATTGACCAAAAGCCGCACCTGGAATAAAGGCCACCGCTTTCTTTCTCGCAAAGTCTTGCAAGAAGCTAAAGGAATCTTGATTGTAACCCGCAGGGATTTTTGCAAAGATGTAAAAAGCTCCATCAGGCTTGATAATTTTAAAGCCCAAGTCCGTCATCTTCTCGATGATGTAATCCCTACGCTTGATATACTCCGCCCGCATTGGCAGAGCATCATCCTTACCGTTTTTCAAGGCCTCAACCGCACCATACTGCATAGCAGTTGACGCTGCAGTCACGAGATATTGGTGGCTTTTGATGATTTGAGCGATGATGGGAGCCTGACTCATAATCAAGCCAATCCGCCAACCTGTCATGGCATGGGACTTGGACAATCCCTGAATCAAAATGGTCTGTTCTGGCAAAAACTCCGCAATCGAAGTATGGGGCTGGCCAGTGTAAGTCAACTCCGCATAGACCTCATCTGATAGGACAAAGACAGGATACTTACGCAAGACATCCGCAAAGACCTGAATTTGCTCACGTGAGTAGGTCACTCCCGTTGGATTGGCAGGATAGTTGAGAATGACAGCTTTTAGCTTATCCCCCTGCTCAATAATCGCCTCTTCCAACATCTCAGGTGTCAACACAAAATCATTTGCCGTCGTATCGATTTCAACAATGTCTGCCCCCACCATATTGACAATCGGCTCATAACCAGGATAGGCAGGTGCAGGTAGAAGTACCGTATCCCCAGCTTCCAAAATAGCAACTAAACTCGCTGATAGAGCTTCTGTCGCACCGATTGTAGAGAGGATTTCATTTTCTGGATTGTAGTGTAAATTATATTTTTCAGCCACAAACTCAGCTGCCGCTTGGCGCAACTCCAAAAGACCAGCCATACCAGTATAATAGCTCTGGTTAGCATCGATTGCAGCCTTAGCCGCTTCTTTGACATGATCAGGCGTTGTAAAATCAGGCTCTCCCAAGGTCAGTTTCAAAATCCCTGGAACATCCGAAATAGACTGATCAAACTGACGAATCATCGAAACCTCAATCCGATTCAAATTCTTATTAAAACGATTTAATAAATCCATTCTGCCACCTCAAAAACATATAAAACTATTATAATACATTTTGAAAATAAATGTAAAAAAGAAGAGTCATTTGACTCTCCTCATACCTATTTAACACGACTTGCCTCAAACAAAGGTGACAAGGGACGTTTTTCATGAATACGAATAATCGCTTCCGCTAATAATTCTGCCGTTGAAATATGTTCGATTTTATCGATTAAGCGATCTTCTGCAATTTCAATTGTATCAAGAACAACCAATTTCTTAATTGCTGACTTACTAATGTTATCCATAGCAGGCCCTGACAATACTGGGTGCGTACATGAAGCATAAACAGCTGTTGCTCCTGCATCTGCCAAAGCATCCGCTGCATGACAGATAGTACCCGCAGTATCAATCATATCATCAATCAAGATACAAGTTTTATCCTTAATATCGCCAATAATGTTCATCACTTCTGATGTATTCATCTTATCAACACTACGACGTTTATCAATAATAGCAATCGGTGTCTTCAAGAACTGTGCTAACTTACGGGCACGTGTCACACCACCATGGTCAGGTGATACAACAACATAGCCATCACCTACCATACCACGACGCTCAAAATAATCCGCAATCAATGGAGCACCCATCAAATGATCAACAGGAATATCGAAGAATCCCTGAATCTGCGCAGCATGCAAATCAATTGTCAACAAACGATTGACCCCTGCTGTCTGCAACATATTAGCTACCAATTTTGATGTAATTGGTTCCCGTGCACGAGCCTTCCGGTCTTGGCGTGCATAACCATAATAAGGCATTACTACGTTTACTGATTCAGCAGATGCACGTTTAAGAGCATCAACCATAATCAAAATTTCCATTAAATTATCATTAACTGGTGAGCTAGTGGATTGAAGAATATACACATGAGTTCCACGAATGGATTCCTCAATATTTACCTGAATTTCACCATCTGAAAATTGACGAACACTTGATTTTCCAAGAGGAATTCCTATTTTTTTCGACACCTGTTCAGCTAACTTCTGATTTGACGAAAGAGCGAACAATTTTAAGTCAGTAAACGCCATGACAGCCTCCTATATATTTCTACCTTTACTATTTTAACCCTTTTTCCTTCATTTTTCAAACAAAAATAGAGCGCAAATCCACACGCTCTATTTGAAAATTTCTTAATATGGAGGGTAAATGTAGTAAACTGCTCCCTCAGAAGTCGTTGTTGGATTGAAATAACCACCACGATGGTTACCAATATAACGACGACCCATGTAGTTTGATTCAACAACTTGGATACTTGTTGAAGATTGAACAGCCGTAACAACCGCTACGTGCCCATAATAACCACCTGTCCAAACAGCAATTGCACCCTCTCTTGGAATAGAACCAGTGTTAAAACCTTCTGCACGAGCTGATGCCAGCCACTGTTTAGCATCACCCCAGTATGGACCAACCCATGAAAGCTGGGATTTAACACCCCACGTACACTCACCAACTGGATAAGACGAAGCATCATAGCGCGCATTGCTCGCAGCAGCTGAGCTACTTGACCCAGAGAATACCGGTGTTGTAGATGTGCTTACTGACTGAGAAGGTACTGAAACCGTCTCAGTCACTGGAGTTGCTACTGGAGTTGACACAACAGGTGCCGATACTGAAGCCACTTGTTGTTGCGCTAGAGAAGCTTGTTGCGCTTGATACTCAGCCTGACGAGCGGCCGCTTGACGAGCCGCTTCCTCTGCTACTGCCTTTTTCTCCAGTAATGAATTCTTCTCATCTTCAGCAGTAGCTTTCTGCACAGCCAAATTTAACTTAGCAGCTTCTAATTCAGCTTGACGTACTTGCAATACTTGGGCATCATCTTCCAATTTCTGACGATTAGCAGCCAAAGTAGTGATTGCTTCTTGGTTTGCCTTCTGTTTTTCAACAATCGCTTCTTTATCAGCCTTTTGTTGTTCCAACATACGGTTATTAGCTGAAACAATCTCACGCATTGCATTAACACGAGAAACAGCATCAATGATTGATTTTGAATCCAAAATTGTATTAATGTAACTTGAAGCAGAACCATCAATTTGAGCACTACGTGCCTGCTCCCTCAAAGCACCATCACGCGATACAATATCAGCTGATAAACGCTCAATATCTGCCCCCAATGTCTGCGATTCTGCTTCCAAACGGGTATTTTCTTCTGTTAATTTCGCCTGTTCACTAACAATTGCATCAACTTGTCCTTGAATAGCATCAACTTGTTGTTGAGCTTCAGCTTGTTGTGCTGTCAACTCACTAATCTGTTGATTTTTTGCTGCAATCTGACTATCTACATCATTCGCACTAATCATAGCTACATAATTAGCATTAGATAGAACGACTGTACTTAACATAATTGTAGCCAAGATTTTTTTCTTCATATCCGAACATAACTCCTCTATACTTTCTGACTCTCTCATTTTATCAAAAAAATTGCGTAAGTATATTACGCAATTATTACATTTCTATGTCTTGTTTGTTATTCCAAATAAACGCTCAAATAACGGCTGTAGTACGAAAAATAAGACCAAATTGAATAGTAAACTTGGAAGTAATTTATTAAAAACAAAGATAAACACAGACAAGTTTGTTATATGAAAAATACGAGCAAATGAATAACTAATAAATTCAAATTGAAAAATAGCTACTAGTAAAATCAAAATATTAATTCCTCGCTTGCTGACAGCACTTTGGAAGAAGAAATAGATGCAATACAAAACTAAAGGAAGGGTTGTAGTAGCAATACCAATCAGATTAAGATAACTAATATCATATACCAAACCTAGCAAAGTAATTATGAATAATGAAAAACCAAGAGATACATAGTTAGCATAAAAAATAGCTAACATAAGTACCAAATGACTTGAAATAGTAAATAATCCGACCGACCAATTTGTTACCAAGGTTGAAATCTGTCCATCAAGTAATAAAATAAAGAACAAGATGGGAAACATGAATATCTCTATCATTTTATTGCGCATTTGTTTGACCTACCACTAAAACCGAATAAATGTTTGAAAAACTAGCTGTCGGCTCAACATATACTTCTCTATTTAAACTATTACTATTTGATTTAACCGATACAACTTTACCAATTTGGACATTTGCCGGAGTCGCACCAGCCAAATCACTCGTTACAACATTGCTCCCCACTGCAATTTCAACAACTGAGTTCAACTGATTAATAACAAAACTATTTGTATCTGCATCATAGCCCGATAAAATACCATAAATTTCTTTAGAATCAACAGAAATTTTCACAGGCAACTTCGTGAATTCATCCGAATTCGTAAATAAAGTAACAACCGCCGAATCTGAACTCAATGAACTAACGATGCCAACTAATCCACCATTAGCAACCACAAGTGCATTAGATGTCACACCACTAGTCTCACCAATATTAATTGAAATATGCTCCGACCACGATGAAGGAGTCCTCACTAAAACTGATCCTGGAATAAGTTGTTTTTCAGGAAAATCAGATACCACACCTAAACTGCTACGAAGCGATGCATTCTCTTCTTTCAAGCTAGTATTTTCAGCAGCCATCCCTTCAAGGCTCATAATAGCTTCCTTTAATTGTTTATTTTCCTCGTAAGCGTTAATCAAATCTGTCAAGACATCTTTCTGCTCAGAAAAAAATCTAGTAGGCACTGAAATAACCGATTGAATTGGCGTTACAACAACACTAACGATATTATTTAAATATGGTACCTGTAACCCCTTAGAGAAAGTCACAAACAAAAGAGAAAATGACAGTAATAAAAAGATAGAAACAACTACTACTAATTTTGAAAATTTATTCATAATAGACCCTCACCAAGATACAATAAAACGAGAATATCAAGCGATAATCTCGTTCACTACGGAGAATAAGGGATTCGAACCCTTGCGCCAGTTACCCGACCTAACGATTTAGCAAACCGTCCTCTTCAGCCTCTTGAGTAATTCTCCATCAATATAATATGGGCACGAGTGGAATCGAACCACCGACCTCACGCTTATCAGGCGTGCGCTCTAACCATCTGAGCTACGCGCCCAAGATAATAAACTTGGACAAAGTTAAATTAATGGCGCGAGACGGAATCGAACCGCCGACACATGGAGCTTCAATCCATTGCTCTACCAACTGAGCTACCGAGCCACATCTTAAAGAAATTGCGGGAGCAGGATTTGAACCTACGACCTTCGGGTTATGAGCCCGACGAGCTACCTAGCTGCTCCATCCCGCGGTAGTAGAAAAGGAGGATGTGGGATTCGAACCCACGCACGCTGTTACACGCCTGACGGTTTTCAAGACCGTTCCCTTCAGCCGGACTTGGGTAATCCTCCAATATATGGACCTTGTAGGACTCGAACCTACGACCGCTCGGTTATGAGCCGAGAGCTCTAACCAGCTGAGCTAAAGGTCCAGCAAACAAGAGTATATAGCGGCGAAGGGGATCGAACCCCCGACCTCCCGGGTATGAACCGGACGCTCTAGCCAGCTGAGCTACACCGCCAAAATAATATAATCGGGAAGACAGGATTCGAACCTGCGACACCTTGGTCCCAAACCAAGTACTCTACCAAGCTGAGCTACTTCCCGATACTATTAAAAATAAAGCTCCCCTAACGTCTCCATTAAGCGAGTGATGCACCCTAGAGGATTCGAACCTCTAACCGCCTGATTCGTAGTCAGGTACTCTATCCAGTTGAGCTAAGGGTGCTAACTATTATAAGCTTCATGCCGAGGACCGGAATCGAACCGGTACGATGTTGCCATCGCAGGATTTTAAGTCCTGTGCGTCTGCCAGTTCCGCCACCCCGGCCTCTCAAAGCGAACGACGGGATTCGAACCCGCGACCCCCACCTTGGCAAGGTGGTGTTCTACCACTGAACTACGTTCGCAATCTTTCCTAATGCCGGCTACATGACTTGAACACGCGACCCTCTGATTACAAATCAGATGCTCTACCAACTGAGCTAAGCCGGCCTATTTCTATTCTATGCGGGTTAAGGGACTTGAACCCCCACGCCCGAAAGCGCCAGATCCTAAATCTGGTGCGTCTGCCAATTCCGCCAAACCCGCATATGACTCGTGCTGGGCTCGAACCAGCGACCCATTGATTAAAAGTCAATTGCTCTACCAACTGAGCTAACGAGTCTTTCCTTATTTAAGTCACTTGAAACATCACAGTTTGATGTTTCAACGGTCCCGACGGGAATCGAACCCGCGATCTTCGCCGTGACAGGGCGACGTGATAACCGCTACACTACGGGACCTATGGGAGTTAACGGGATCGAACCGCTGACCCTCTGCTTGTAAGGCAGATGCTCTCCCAGCTGAGCTAAACTCCCAATTTGCTAAGCGACTACCGTATCTAACAGGGGGCAACCCCCAACTACTTCAGGCGTTCTAGGGCTTAACTGCTGTGTTCGGCATGGGTACAGGTGTATCTCCTAGGCTATCGTCACTTAACTACTGAGTC